>JAADGR010000040.1 GCA_013152225.1 Calditrichota bacterium | reverse complement strand
TTACTTTAATAGTTCCTTTGTTCTTTCGTGGACAATTTCACCGTTATGGGTAATACAACTTTCCGCTGTAATCTCGTCATCAAAATCAAATTGAAGTTGTCCCTCTTTTGTGAGGTGCAACAGAAGCGTAATAATATTCCGTGCGTACATCTGACTGGTGTGCACGGACATTTCACTGGTTAAATTGTCCGGGCCGATGATGGTGACGCCGTTTACATCGACGGATTCACCCGGTTTGGAGAGTTCGATGTTTCCACCTTGTTCTACGGCAAGGTCAACCAGAACGCTGCCGGGCTTCATGGCTTCGATCATGTCTCTGGTTACCAACACCGGCGCTTTTTTGCCGGGTACCTGGGCTGTGGTGATCACAATGTCCGCTGCAGCCACATGATCGTGCAGAACCTGATGCTCGCGTTTTTTGGCTTCTTCGGATACCTCTTTGGCATAGCCGCCTTCCGCCTCGGTGTCTTCTTCCAGTTGCGCGTCTACAAATCGGGCGCCGAGACTTTCCACTTCGCCTTTTGCCGCGGGACGAATATCAAATCCTTCGACATTTGCACCCAACCTTCTGGCTGTGGCAATGGCTTGCAGTCCCGCAACACCTGCACCGATGATAAAGACCTTGGCCGGAGGAATGGTACCGGCTGCTGTGGTGAGCATGGGCAGAAATTTTCGTATGGTTCGCGCGGCAATAAGAACCGCTTTATACCCTGCGGCAGAAGCTTGGGACGAGAGTGCATCCATGCTTTGCGCACGGCTGATACGTGGAATCGTGTCCATGCTGAAACTGGTGATTTTCCGTTTGGCCAATTCGCCGGCCACTTGTGGATTTCGCAGCGTTTCCAGAAAGCAGATTAACACGCTGCCTTCCGGCATCAGATCGAGTTCATTGTTTCCTTTTTTCCCTGAAACAACGGGAGGACGAACTTTTAAAATTACTTTTGCATCCTTGTACAATTCCTCGGGAGATTTAGCAATCCTGGCACCTGCTTCCTCGTATTCTTTGTCGGAATAGCAGGAACCTTCACCGGCTCCTTTTTCAACAAAGATTTCAAAGCCGGCCTTGGTTAATTTTCCCAGTGCATTTGGCACAAGAGCGACACGTCTTTCTCCGGGAACTATTTCTTTTGGAACGGCAATTTTCATGCTGGCTCCTCTATGAATCGTGTTAGTGTTTCATTTAATTCGGTCGTGATAAAGCTAAAAGATTTAACGATGAAAATCAAGGATTTTAAATACACTGCTTGCCAATGGAGATTAATCGGTCTTTTCATTCATCATATATTCATGCATTGCTTTGGCGGCCCTGCGTCCTTCGCCCATGGCCAGGATAACGGTGGCAGCGCCAAGCACGATATCCCCTCCCGCATATACGCCTTTGATTGACGTTTCACCGGTTTCTTCATCAACGATAATTCCTCCCCAGCGATTGACTTTGAGCTCCGGCGTTACTTTGGCCACAAGTGGATTCGGACTGTTGCCAATCGCGACGATGACGGCATCCACATCGACGATAAACTCGGAACCGGGTATGGGCACCGGCCTTCGTCTCCCGGAAGCATCCGGTTCCCCCAGTTCCATTTTGATGACTTCCATACCCGTAACCCAGCCTTCTTCGTTGCCGATAATGCGGATTGGGTTGACCAGCAGATGGAATTCCACGCCTTCATCTTTGGCGTGTTCGATTTCTTCGTTTCGGGCGGGCATCTCGACTTCAGATCGGCGATAAATAATCAGAGAATGTTCTGCTCCCAGGCGCAGAGCTGTTCGTGCGGAATCCATGGCGACATTGCCGCCGCCGATTGTGGCGACCCTGGAAACATTTAAAATCGGCGTATCCGCGTTGGGAAAATCAAAAGCACGCATCAGATTTGCCCTGGTTAAATACTCATTTGCCGAATAAACGCCCAGAAGGTTTTCGCCTTCGATGCCCATAAATCTTGGCAGACCGGCGCCGGTGCCGATAAATATAGAATCGTATTCCTGAAATAATTCATCAATGCTTTCGATTTTTCCGATAACATAATTATATTTGAATTCAACGCCGAGGCTTTGCAAGTTCTCAACTTCATTTTTTACGATTTTTTTCGGCAAGCGAAATTCCGGAATACCGTAGACGAGCACTCCGCCTGCTTTGTGCAGTGCCTCAAAAACCGTTACTTCATGTCCCAATTTAATCAGGTCTCCGGCGACAGTTAATCCTGCCGGTCCGCCGCCTACAATCGCGACGCGTTTGCCGGTTTTCGATGCTATTTTCGGTTTGGAAACGCTCCCCGAATTTCTCTCCCAGTCAGCGGCAAATCGTTCCAGCGTGCCGATACTCACTGATTTTTCAGTCGTCTTTAATATTTTTCCTACCGTGCAGGGTAACTGGCACTGCTCTTCCTGCGGACACACACGCCCGCAGACTGCCGGCAAAACATTCTTTTCTTTTATTTTCAGGATGGCGCCTTGGAAATTCCCCTCGGCTATAAATCCAATGAATGACGGGATATCGATCCCAACCGGACAACCGGCGATACAAGGAACATTTTTGCATTGCAGGCAGCGCAGGGCTTCCAGTCGTGCTTCTTCCGGCGTAAATCCCAGAGGCACTTCGTTTTGATTATGGATTCTTTCAGAAGCGGCTTGTTGCTGCATTCCAACCGGAGGAATTTGCAGTCGTTCTTTTGTTTTCATCTCTATGCTACCTCTACTTCATAGCGGTGTTTTTTATATTGATTAAGCGCGACGCATTCGTGTTTTTTATAAGTACCCATTCTCTTGAGCATTTCATCCCAATTCACCTGGTGGCCGTCGAACTCCGGGCCGTCAACACAAACGAACTTTATTGCACCGTTGATGCTGATTCGGCATCCGCCGCACATGCCTGTTCCGTCAATCATGATTGTATTCAGGCTCACGACGGTCGGGATATTATAGTCCCGAGTCAAAAGAGAAATCATTTTCATCATAATTGTCGGCCCAATGGCGATAACCTGGTCGATTTGTCTGCCATCATCAATAAGCTTTTGCAAGGCGGTTGTGACAAAACCTTTTTCCCCGTAGCTGCCGTCATCGGTGGCGATGATCATTTCATCGCTTACATTGCGCATCTCTTTTTCCAGGATAAATAAATCCTTGGAACGCGCGCCGAGGATCGTAATAATGTGGTTGCCTGCCTTTTTCATGGCCTCTGTAATAGGATAAAGCGGTGCTGTACCGACCCCGCCGCCGATGCATACCACAGTTCCCAGTTTTTCAATATGAGTGGGCGTTCCCAGTGGCCCGGCAATATCTTTCAGGCATTGCCCAACTTGCATGTTTGCCAATTCAAAAGTCGTTTTGCCGACACTTTGTGAAATGAGTGTGATGGTTCCTTTCTCCGGGTTTGCATCGGCAATTGTAAGAGGAATGCGTTCGCCGCCTTCCCAGGTGCGAATAATCACAAATTGTCCGGCTTGGCGTTTACGCGCTATTTTCGGAACATAAATTTCAAATCTTGTGACTTGAGGAGCAATGTTTGCCTTGCTTAGAATTTCATAGTTATTCATCCGATGTTGTCCTTTGTGCTCATTGATAGTCCAGCCGAGTTTGTATGAAAAAATACTCTTAAATTTTTCAAATAAAACAGCTACAAAGCTAAAGGATTAAAAAATAAAAATCAAGGGATTTTATCGACGAGGACTACCTCCTCACTTATTGGCAAGTCGCTCGTCCCGGATATTTATACAACACCACAATTTATTGTGGTGTAAAAGACGAATGAAAAATTTATGGCAAACCGTTTCAGCGGGTTTAAACTTTATTCTCTGTCCAGGCTTTTGGAGCTGAAACCTCTAAACTGTCTGAAAGTCTATTGTCAAGGCCTCGGCGATATTTGTTGCCGACAGGACGACTCCTTTGTGCGAGACCTGATGCATCAGATGGAGTGCCGATAGCAAAGAAAGCGTTGATTCGGCGCCCTGGTTCATGTTGATGCCCCCGGCGCCGAGGCCATCATAACACGCGCCGTTTCTGAAATCGTAGAGGTATAGACCTTTGATATTCTTGCCGAAAAACCAGGCAAATGCTCTTTCCATTTCCTGCAGCCAAATGTTTTTATTCGTAATGATAAAAGCCTGGTAGCAGGCGTCCACGAGAGCGGCAATCTCTATGGGCTGCTGATCGAACTGCGATTTCTCGCCACCGCGGCGGTACCAGTTCGAGTTTCCGATTAATGAAATCACACCGGATTTCGGTTCGGTCTGGATTTGCAGCAGCCACTCCAGGGATTGCAATCCTTGCTGCAGCATTGCTTTGTCGCGGAGATAATGCCCAAGGGAAATGAGTGCCTGAGGAATTCTTGCATTCGCATACGTTAAAATGTCTTCAAACCAGGGCCAATCAGGAGAACTGTTTTCCCGGAACGGCACAAAAAGCTTTTGCGCGAGTTCGGCTGCGATATTTTTCACTTCCGTATCGCCGCCAAAACGTTTCAGGTAATAAAAACACCCGAGAGCCGCGTAACCCTGTGCGCGTGAAGCTGCAAAAGAAATAGACTTTTTAAGAATGAGTTTAAACAGGTGTGTCGCCAGTCCCAGTATTGACGGATCCGGCGCATGATAAACCGCGTAGCCCAGCGCCAAAATTGTGCGGCCATGACTGTCTTCCGAGCCGGACTTTTCAAGCCACTTTCTGTCATAGCTCATCAAATTTCTCACCATGTTTGTTTTTTTATCAATGGCGTGAGAAACAAAAGACAAATAGGTGTTCAGCAGATTAAATACTTTTTCGTCCCGTAAAACCTGATAATTCATAAGGGCAACCATAAGAGCGCGTGCGTTATCATCGGTGCAATAGCCATGATCCCGATCGGGGATGGAGTAATCGGCGTGTTGCAAAATGCCGGTATCATCCGTCAGCGTATAAAGATGTTTTAGTCTTATTTCCGGCAAGGTTGGCCGAGTGAGCGGCTTTCTCTGCAAGAGAGTCGTCTGTGCGTGATGCCTGTAGTCGATGAGAGCTTGTTCAAACACAGCTGCATATCGTTTCCCTACTTCGCGCCAAATCATTTTGCGGCCAAATTGATAAGCGTTTTTCCGCAGTTTGTTTCGTTTTGCTTCATCCCCCAAAAGGTCAATGAGCGTTTCCGCCAAAGCATTGCTGTCTTTGAAAGGGACAAGACAGCCCCTTTCATCCGCCAGCAATTCTTCTGCGTACCAGTAAGGGGTGGAAATGATCGCTTTGCCGCATGCCAGCGCATACGCAAGCGTGCCGGAAACAATTTGTTCGCGCGCCAGGTAAGGTGTGACATAGATATCCGCGGCAACCAGAAATTGAATAAGCTGCTCTAACGAAACGAAATGATTATGAAACGCAACATGCTGCTCCAGCCCCAGTTCTTTCACCCTTCGTTCCAGTGAAAGACGATATTGTTCGCCCTTCATACGCTTCACTTCCGGGTGTGTTGCTCCCAAAACAATGTACATCGCATCCGGGAACTCTTGAATTACCTGTGCCATCGCTTCAATAACATATTCAATACCCTTGTTAGGGCTTAGCAAGCCAAAGGACAAAATGACGTGGCGTCCATCCGCCTGGAATTGATCTTTATAATAAGAAGTGTCCAGAAAGGGGACATCCGGAGCGCCATGAGGGATCATGACGATTTTTTCTTCGGGCGTATCATATACCGTTTTCAATGTTTCAATCGCTTTATCCGCCAGGACAACGACTTGCGTGGAAAGCGAGATAATGTTTTTTAAAGTACGCTCCTGAGTAGGAGAAGGTTCTTGAAGGACGGTGTGCAGCGTGGTGACGACCGGTTTTTTCAAATTATTTAAAAGGTGAAGAATGTGGCTGCCATCCGGGCCGCCATAAATACCGAACTCGTGTTGCAGCGAAACAACATCCGCAACGGAGAGATTGATGAAACTTGCGGCTCTTTGATAATCTCCCTTGTAATGATCTCGTATTTCAAAGTAAACTTTTGGTGGAAAATTATAGCCCTCCGGGGGCCGGTTATTCATGGCGATGACTTGTAAATTGTCTTCGCTTCCGGTTTGATGGTTCTCGCGGAAGAAATGAGAAAGGCTTTTTACAAGGTCCTGGGTAAATGTTCCGATGCCGCATTGTCGCGGCGGATATGTTGCAACGAATGCAACGCCAATGTTCTTTGCAATATGATTTTTCATAACCTGTCCCTCACATTTTTTTTCAATTATGAATAACTGAAAATCATAGCGGGAGGTAAGCTCGTCAATCTTATTTGGCCCGCCAGGATTTTTTCATATACTTGTCGACCATATACTGTAATGCCGCGGCGGCGTTCGCCAGACAATAGGGGAGAGCATGGGCAATGCGAACCATCTCAAAACCACCTCACGGAATTGTCTACTGCCGGGGGGCATTTCATGATATAATCCCGTAATTTATTCAGGTCGGCGGTTGCAAGGGCAATGCATGTATCCGCACCGCCGTAGTAGAGCCGAATCTTGCTGTCCTCAACAATCCAGCCGCAGGGGAAAACAACATCATCCACATCGCCTTCTCTTTCATAATGTTCCTGCGGGCCGAATATCCATTCGGTGCTGCGGCGCAAAAGTTTTGCCGGATTATCCGCATCCAGAAGTGCAAGACCGAGACGATAAATGACGCCGCCTCCCGTAGTCTTGACGCCGTGATATAAAACCAGCCAGCCTTCCGGTATTCTGATGGGCTCCGGTGAGAGGCCGATCTTATTAGCATCCCACCAGCCTCCTTCGTGTGCTCTGATGGCGATTTTATGGTCGCCCCAGTGTTTCAAATCCGGTGAGAATGAAATCCAGATATGTGCGCCGGCACCGTGGAGGGCTGAAGCCGGGCGGTGCAGCATGGCCCAGCGTCCGCCAAACCGGGTAGGAAAAAGTGCCGCATCTTTATCTTCCGGCGGCATTACCGGACCCAACCGTTCAAATGTTATAAAGTCCTTTGTCCTGGCCAGTGATACAAGCGGACCACCCCGCGAATAAGAGGTGTATGCAATGATATATTCGTCGAGTTCGCCAATATAGGTGATCCTCGGATCTTCAATCCCCCAAATTTCTTCCGGATGATTTTCCGGATCCGGCAGGATTGTTGGTTCCATATCAATGCGCCAGTTACTCAGGCCATCTTTACTTCTTACAACTGTGAGGTGAGACATCCCGCGCCTGTCCTCTACCCGGGCGAGCAAAACCGTTTCATTGTTGTGTTTTGTTGCTGCACAATTGAATACCGAATTTGCAGGATAGGGCCAGTCCTTTATTGTCAATATCGGGTTGCCTTCGTATCGTTGGAATAATTCCGGGTACAATTGCACACTTTTCATCATATTCCCTTTTTTAATGCTTCCAAAAGATCGTCAATTTTGCTTGTTGCAACGGCCACCGTCGAGTCCGCTGCTCCGTAATACATTCTCAAGTCGCCTGTTTGTTTATCGACAATGACGCCGGTGGGAAATGTAACTCCGGGAACATCCCCCATGCGTTCATAGTCGACTTTTGGGCCAAAAATCCAGTCATTGCTCCGGCGTATGACTTTGCACGGGTCGTCCAAATCCAGCAGCGCCATACCAACACGATAAAGGCTTCCCGATGTGGTGACGCGCACGCCGTGGTAAATGATGAGCCAGCCTTCAGAGGTTTCGATGGGGGGCGGGCCGAGACCAACGCGACTATTATCCCACCAACCCTGTCTCGCGGGAATGAGCACTTGATGTTCACCCCAGTATTTTAGATCCGGAGAAAATGAAATCCAGATATGTGCTTCTCCGCGGATGACAGGCCGGTGCAGTAAGATATATCTCCCATGTACCTTGCGCGGGAAAAGTGAGGCGTCTTTATCTTCCGGAGGCAGCAAACATCCAAATTTTTGAAACGTTTTAAAATCCTTTGTCATAACCAGCGAAACCACCGGCCCGCCGCGGGAAAATGAGACATAAATAATGGCGTATTCCTGCTTCTCCTCCATCCAGACCATCCGCGGATCTTCTATCCCCCACTGCTCTTCGTTTTTTGAGATTTCCGGCTTTAGCACCGGAGCCGGTTCTATTTGCCAGTCGGAATAACCGTTCGGACTTTTGGCAATTGTGAGGTGGGAAAATCCCCGCATGTCTTCAACTCTGACCAGAAGAAGCGTTTGCCCGTCAAGTTCCGTCGCTGCCGGGTTAAAGACAGCATTCGCCGGGTATGGCCAGTCTGTCGGTGTTAAGATGGGATTGTCCGGATATCGCTGGAACAATCCCTGCATTTTTGAAAAATCCATTCTACTGTTCTCCCTGTAAAATAATGCTGCATTTCCAATCAGATTGCTGATTTTATGATGCGTGAAAGAAAAAATGGTTTCAAAGAAATTTCTTTACTTTTAACTTGACATCTCGTTAAAATATTTCTATATTTTAAAAAATTAGGTATACCAGGTATAACAAGTTGTGGTATTATGACAGTCAATGATCCGCTTTATCATCGTGTTGCAGAGTCGATTCGCGAGAAAATAATCAGCGGCAAATTAAAATACGGCGAACGTCTTCCATCGCAAAAAGATTTAACGCTCCAATATCATGTCAGTTTGATCACCGTCAAGCGCGCACTTCTTGAGTTGGTGAAAGACGGCCTTGTGCACGGGCAGCCGGGCAGAGGTGTATTTGTCGGCGTGGTAGCTCATTCAGTGGCTCTGGAAAAGTCAGCCAGAAGCGAAAGTATCGGTGTAATCATTACAGACTTGACCTCACCTTTTTATTCTTCTGTGTTAAGAGCCGTGGAACTGGAAGCAGCGAAACACAATTGCTTTGTTATCTTTTCCAATACAGACCATACTGTGCCAAATGAAGCGCAGCAGATCGAGCGTCTGAAAAGCTTGCCTGTTCGCGGATTTATAGTAGCCTCGCGACAAAATAACCGCATGTTGCAACCGCACATTGAGGCGCTCTACAAGGAGGCCATGCCTCTTGTTTTTGTTTCTTATGCGCACGATAAAAGAATAAACTATATTGGTACGGACCACAGGATGGGCGGCTATCTTGCGGCTGAGCATCTTGTGCATTTGGGCTACAAGCGAATTGCTTTTGTAACGCCGGATGTTGATAATCCTCTGAGCATTGCCAGATATCGAGGCTATCTCGATGGTTTGGCTGAAAATGGCTTACCCCCTGATAAAGCGCAAGTGGTTGCCGCAAAAAATGACGGCGCTCTGAATCGTTTTGAAAGCGGATACAAGATCGGGAAAAAAATTGTGCAAAACAAGAAATTTCCGCAAGCCATTTTTGCTTTTAGTGATTTGACGGCTTTGGGCCTGAAGAGAGCTTTTCTTGAGAATGGCATTCGCATTCCACAAGATATTGCTCTGGTTGGTTTTGATGATGTCCCAATGGCGAGCCAGTCTATCGTCCCGCTTACTACCATTCGACAGCCGATGGATCAGATCGGACGGCTGGCATTTGATACGCTGCGCAGAAAAATTGATGGAGATCGTTCAGTCACCCGAATTTCCCTTATGCCTCAGCTTGTAGTACGCCAGTCCTGTGGAGCCAAGGCAAAGGATTCTTTGTAAAAATCTGCATAGCATTTTTAATTTGAATAGCAAAGGCGCTAGATGTTCTTTTATGGTTTGCATGCCTTGGATATTGCTGTTATTGCCCTTTATTTTATAGGCATCATTTTTATTGGTTCTTTGGCAGGCAGGCGGGTAAAAAACACAACCGATTTTTTTCTCGGAGGCCGACGTTTTGGCAAGATGTTATCTATCGCCCAGACTTTTGGCACCGGAACAAATGTCGCACAACTGATACTCGTTGCAGGTGCCGCGTTTCAACTGGGTATTTCGGGTATATGGTACCAGTGGTACTGGCTTTTTCTGACTCCTTTTTTCTGGCTCATCGCTCCGATCTACCGGCGCCTTCGCTACGTTACTATGGCGGATTTTTTTGAAAATCGGTTTGGGCCGGTGCTGGGAAAAAGTTATACGATTCTTGGTTTGGTTTATATTGTCATTAATTCCGGCATGATGTTGAAAAGTGTGGCCATTACTGTCGAGGGTGTTACTTCCGGCGCAATCTCCCAGGGTGCCTCGATTTACCTGGTCGCCGCGCTGGTGATGATTTATGGTATTTCCGGAGGACTGATTGCCGCCGCCATAACAGATGTGGTGCAGGGCGTTTTGACAATTGTTTTTTCGTTGATTCTTGTACCCCTTGTTATCGCGCATTCCGGCGGTCTGTCTACTCTGCATTTAGAGTTGTCGCAGGACATGTTTCGACTTTTTGCCAGTGAAGAAGTGACGCCGTTTTTCCTCATAGCCACCATAGCCAACGGCCTGGTTTCCGTCGTCGTCTATCCGCATCACATGGCCATGCTCGGATCGGCGAGAAATGAGCAAACTGCGCGCATCGGCTGGGTTGGCGGTATGCTCATCAAACGCGTTGTTATCGTTGGCTGGGTGTTTACCGGTCTCTTTTGCGCCGCACTTTTCCCGGGACTGGTGGAGACGAATCGCGAGTTGGCCTTTGGACTTTTTGTACGTCAGTTTATTCCGGCTGGTCTGCTGGGATTTGTTGTCGCCGCCCTGTTGGCAGCAGTTATGTCTACATGCGATGCGTTTATGATTGCCGGCGCGGCGTTATTCACGAGAAATTTGCCCATGCCGGCCAGGATGCAAGCCTGGAAGGCGAGGCATTCTCTGCTTTCGGCCAGAATGTTTACCCTGTTAGTGTTGGCCTGCAGCGTGTTTTTTGCCCTCTCCATTCCCACGCTTGTCGAAGGCCAGAAAGTGCTGTGGCGTGTAATGGCTCTGTTCGGCGTTCCGTTTTGGCTCGGATTGCTCTGGCGGCGCGCGAATGCAGCGGGCGCCATTGCCAGCATTGTTTCTGCTTTGGCTGTTATTTTATTAACCGGCCATACGTGGGGACTGGGTTTGAACTGGCCTATTGAAAAGCAAATTGTCTTTTATCTGCCGGCAGGGTTCCTGGCTATGATATTAGGCAGCGTCTGGTCTTCGAAGCAAACCAAAGATGTTGAAAAAAACTTTTGGCAACGGCTTTGCGCTTCGCCAAGTTCGACGGATACATCTGTCAAACCTAGCAACTCGCTGACCGGTCTCTTTTTACTCGACGTCTGGAGAGTTGGCATTTTCAAGTGGCAAAAGTATAAATCAGAGCTTTCCATTTTCATGTTAATTGGCGGCATCGTCTTGCTATTGGTTTTTATACTAAAACTGTTGCTG
>JAADGR010000345.1 GCA_013152225.1 Calditrichota bacterium | reverse complement strand
AGGCGAACATCGTCAGACGAGCCGCCGACCATGACGTCGAATTGTCCCGGCTCCACGACGAACTTTTGCATAACAACATCGTAAAACGACAGGTCTTTGGCCTGAACGGGAAAGGAAACCTCTTTTTGTTCGCCGGCTTTGAGATGAATGCGCTTGAATCCCTTCAACTCTTTGAGGGGGCGCGGCACACTGGCTTTGACATCCCTTATGTAGAGCTGCACAACCTCATCACCGCTGCGATCGCCGATATTTTTAACAGTCACCTGAACGGTTATCTTTCCATCCGAGTTGGCTGCGCCGGGCTCGATGTGCAGATTGCTGTATTGAAATTGCGTGTAGCTCAGACCATAGCCAAAAGGGAACAAGGGTTGATCGGCCTGGCACGAATAAGACCCGCCTTTGCGGATTTCGGCTTTATACGTCCGGCCTTTGCGAATGTCGTAATCGTCGAATGCGGGCAGTTGCTTCACCGACTTGTAAAATGTGAGAGGTAAGCGTCCGGCAGGATTGTAATCGCCGGCGATGACGTCTGCGATAGCATTGCCTTCCTCTTCTCCGGGAAACCAGGCCTCGAGAATCGCAGGTACATTCTTTTTAGCCCAATTGACGGCCAAAGCGCTGCCATTGACAAGCACCAGGATGGTGTTGGGATTGGCCTTGCTTACAGCCTTTATCAAATCCTCCTGAATGCCCGGCAGCTTTAAATCCGAGCGATCGACCCCTTCATCTTCAACGTCCGTATCGGTTCCGGCAAAGATAATGGCGGCATCCGACTCTTTGGCAATGCGAACCGCATCTTTAAATTGATCGGGATTTACCGGGGCGCCAAATAATTGCATTTTTGCTTTGTACCAGTGCTCAGTATATTCGATGCGCAGATCGTAGGATTTCCCGGCCTCCACGGTGAGGGCTTTTACGGCGGTGTTTCTGTTGCGGTTGTTCCACTTTGTAATAAAGGGCTTGCCGTCTATAAAGATACGAATCTCATCGTCAAAATTTGCGCCTAAATAATATTCGCCCGAAACCTTGGGCACGAACTTGCCGGTCCATCGCACGGCAAAACTGTCCGCCGGCAGCTTGGCATCCGGCGCGCCCAAACCCCAATCGAAATCTATTGTCTTATCGATGCGAATTAATGCCGGCTTTCCGCCTATGCTGGTCGAGGCAAAGTATTCGCCACGCAGGCCATGTTGTCCCTTTTTAGCATGACTGGGGATCAACTCGTCGGAAGGAATAGGCGGCAGAGAGACGGTAATATCGCAGCCCTTTTCGAAAGCTATTTTTGCTTTTGTAAATTTGTTTTGCAGTCCCTCAAGTGGCGTGACCGCCTTTGAGTACTTGCCCGAGTAATCACCTGTCTGACAAACGTCCGCGTTCGGTCCGATGACGGCAATGCTTTTTATTTTGTTTTTATTCAGGGGCAACACATTATGATCATTTTTCAATAACACAATGGATTCGCGGCATGCTTGTCTGGCCAACTCGCGGTGCTGCGGACTGTCGACTACCGACATGGGTATGCGGCTGTACGGAACCATTTCAGGCGGATCAAAATCTCCCAGGCGAAAGCGCGCGCTGTAGACGCGAAAAAGCGCCCGGTCGACTGTCGCCTCTGAGACCAATCCGTCTTTTACGGCAGGAAGAAGATAAGCCTCGTATTGATCTCCACAGTTCAAATCCATGCCGGCATTTATGGCAAGCGCTACGGCTTCTTCCCTGGAGGATGCGTAATGATGTGCGGTATAAATATCGCGAACGCCGCCACAGTCCGAGACGACATAGCCTTTGAATCCCCACTCGTCCCGCAAGATGTCGGTTAGCAGTTTCTTGTTACAGCAGCACGGCACACCATTGATGGAATTGTAGGCCGCCATGATTGAGAATGCTTTGCCGTCTTCTATCAGGGTGCGGTATGCCGGCAGGTAGTATTCGCGCAGCATGGCTTCATCAATTTGCGCCGAGCCGGTATGACGTCGCCATTCTTCGTTATTGGCCGCAAAATGTTTGGGAGAGGAAACAGTCTTGAGATATTTTGGGTCATCCCCCTGAAGTCCCCTGACAAACGCCAACCCGATTTGGGATGTCAGGTAAGGATCCTCCCCGTACGCTTCCTGGGTTCTGCCCCAGCGGGGATCACGGCAAATGTTGATGACCGGACTCCAAAAAGTCAGACCTGCATTCGGGACGCCGCTGTTGAAACGCGCTCGCGCTTCGTCCGAAATTGCCGTACTGACTTGCAAAATCAAATCCGTATCCCAGCTACTTGCCAGGGCGATGGCCTGCGGGAAGACGGTGGTGGCATCAGGGCCTGCCTTGACGCCATGCACACATTCGTTGCCATAGTGGTAGGCAGGAATCGACAGCCGCTCGATTGCCGGCGACGTGCCAGACAACTGCGACACTTTTTCCTCAAGCGTCATTCTGCCGATTAAATCATCGATCCGTTTCTCGAATGGTTGGCTTGGATCCAGGTAAAGGGGCTTGTTTTGATTCGGCTGAGACAAAACCGGGGTATTTCCCAGGGCTAACAAACTTGCAATAACAAGTGAAATTGTTACAATGAACGATTTAAATCGATTACGCATAATTGACCTCTTTTAGTGGTAATGGGAATAAAGCCGTAAGGTTGTTATTCAATAAAACGATTTGGCCGGAAAAAAACAAGCTGTTTTTTTTATCTCGTTCCGCCGTAGTGACGCTCTGCGTTGCAATGCAGTCCATAAAGAGGCGGCACTCCTGGAATTTGATCGTTTTCACACAGCCTGAGATCTTCGGCACGAGATGGGAATTCCGATGCAAACACCCGGAGTCGCAGAGAACGCGACATCCGGGGTTTTTAAGAGTTACCGAGAGGCCGGGCAGGAAATGAGTGCAAAAACACAGGTTTCCTTTTCAACGTTTACCAAACCTTTTGGGGTTTGGTAAACGTAATGATGTATTACGGAAAAATGTGATTTCTGGGAACTCGTAGTGCAAACGTCGGCGTTGGCGAGTAATACAACAGAATATTGTCTTAATTAATCGGAATTTTTCTTAAATTAGCAGGTGTTTATGAACTACCTGTTGAATGAAATATTTCACTTTTTTAAAGGAGAAGAACCATGACTGTTGGAACCGTATTTCCATCAAAAAGATTAAAAAGTATTGTTTTTGTTTTGTTCGTTTTGTTGTCGATGATCCCTGTTTTTGCCGCTGTCACGCACGGTCCCGTCGTCGGCGCCGTCACGACAAATTCGGCAAAAGTTGTTGTTCGAACCGATGCCATTGCGCTGGTCTATTTTGAATTCGATACGACCCCGGATTTCACCAATCCCATTATGAGCGATACGAAAATGGCTGTTGCCGATTCGGATTACTTTGCGATTTGTGCTGTAACGGGGTTGTCCGCCAATACGCTTTATTATTATCGCACCTTTCTCGATGGCATGCCGCAGGACGAGGTTCGATCTTTTCAAACTTTTCCGGAAAACAACTCGGGCGAAGCATTCGAGTTTCATTTCGGATCAGGGCAGCAGGATGATCTCGATCCCAATTCTTATATCGGAAATATATTTCCCGTTATGGCGGAAGACAATCCTTTGTTCTGGCTGCAAATTGGTGACTGGACTTATCCTGATTCCAGCGAAGCCGAAGGTGCTGATCCAAGCAAAAGTTTTGCGTTGCACTACAACAGGGTTCTGAAAACTTATGAAGCCAAATACGACCCGAATTTTCCCCTGAACGAATTACTCAAAGTAACGTCCGTGGATTATGTTTTTGATGATCACGATATGGTGTATAACAACAGTGATATGACTTTTCCCGGGATTGCGAACTCGATCCGTGGTTATAAAGCCGTCTTTCCACACTACCCATTGGCTAATCCCAATAACGGCATTTGGCACAAATTCACCTGCGGCGATGCCGACTTTTTCATGCTGGACCCGCGCACGCAGCGTTCGCCGAATATTTCAGCATTTGATACATTAGCCAACGGGCAATTGACCTTTACTTACAAACCTGACCATCTTATGCTTTCCGCCAATCCAAACATTGACGGTGAACTGCAAATCGACTGGCTGATCAGGGAATTACGGGAATCAACTGCGACGTGGAAATTTCTCGTCAGCACGGTTGCCTTTAACCCGGCGGAACGAGGAACGCTTGAACTGGCTCTTTTGCTGCAGGGAACCGGTTACGATCCTGTTGATGTGCCGGGACTCGGTCTCATGTCCGCAGCCGCTATTGCTGTTGATTTTTCGGATCGCTGGGGAGGTTTTCCGGCTTCGGTGCAAAAAATCGTCCGGGCTGTACATGATTATGACATTCAGAATGTGATTGTCCTCAGCGGGGATTCCCATAATGCAGCCATCGATGACGGTGCGCACTCTTTTTTCCCGGAACTTATGGCCGGAGGTCTCGACCGGTCCAACTCTCAGGAAGTGGCTATGGAGGGATCGTTCGCCATCCACAACTGGAACCAGGGTGGCCAAACTTATGAGCTTAATAATTTTAATAATGCTTACGGCAGGGTCACAGTTTTTGGTGCCGATTCGGTTCGTCTGGAGGCTGTGGATGAATTCAAACAAGTGATTACCCACTATACTGTCCATCCGGGTTACACTGTGGAAACTGTCGGACTTGGAACGGCACCGGAAGGCCAAAGCTTTGGCAAAGTTGAGATTGGGACGACAGGTATTTCGGCCATTGTGCTATACGCCAGCGGAAGCGATACGGTCAGGATCAGCAACATCACTTTTACTGATGATGCGTTTTCCAGAATTATTCCGGTGAAATCAATCCGGCCGGGACACGCCCGTCGTCTGGGTCTGAAATTTCATCCGACCGAAGCACGGCCTTATCAGGGTGCTGTAATTATTGAATCCAATGCACCCAACAGTCCGTTGATGCTCCCTCTGATTGGCGAAGGCGTTTACCCTGCCGGTGTAAAAAGCGACCCGGAAAATCAACCGCTCAAGTATGACCTTGAACAAAATTTCCCCAATCCATTTAATGCTTCGACACAGATTGCCTACACGCTTCCAAACGAGACCGACACATATATTGCTATTTTTAACAGCAACGGCCAGCTCGTTCGTGAATTCCGATTTGATAACCAGAGTGCAGGAAGGCATACATTCACATGGGATGGCAATGATACTACTGGGAAGACACTGGCAAGCGGTATCTATGTGGTGCAAATGAGGGCAGATGACTATAAGAATACGAAAAAAGTTGTGCTTTTAAAATAATAAATTCTATTTTAGTTTAATTTTTTATCAAACCGGAAATCGTTGTGAGACCTGTGAATGCATAGTCCTTATTCTTTGTTGCTATTGTTTGGAAGTGGTCTTGTCGTAGGATTTATCAATGTCATGGCAGGTGGCGGGTCTTCCCTTACTTTGCCGCTTCTCATTTTTTTGGGTCTGGATTCTTCGCTGGCCAATGGCACCAACCGACTTGCCATTTTAGTTCAAAATCTCTCCGCCGTTGTTTCGTTCAGGCGAGAAAAAATTGCCAAGTTCAAGACAAGCCTGAAACTTGCTTCTCTTGCCCTGCCCGGTGCAATAATCGGCTCTATTGTTGCGGTGAGAATGAACAACCATCTCTTTGAAAAACTTTTAGCGGTCGTTATCATCGGCATCATGCTGACTATGATTTTTCCTCATAACGAAAAGAAATTTAGTCGCGAAATGGCAGGGCAAACATCTTTGTGGATGTATCCGGTTATGGTTGCAATTGGTTTTTATGGTGGATTTTTGCAGGTTGGCGTCGGCTTTATGCTCATGGCCTCATTGCAAAACTTGCTGCATCTCGATCTCATTCACGTAAACATGCACAAGGTGTTCATTATTTTCTTTTATACAATTCCGGCACTGGTTGTCTTTATTCTCACGAAAAATGTGGACTGGCTTTACGGAATTGTGCTGTCCACCGGTATGGCGCTGGGCGGATATTGGAGTGCCAAAGTTTCCGTTAAAAAAGGTGAAAAGGCGATTCGGATTGTCTTGCTCTTTGCAATGTTCATCATGGCAATGGAATTAATATTTCGCTAAAACAAAGATCATATTACAAGGAATACAAGATGAAATTGAAACAGACAATCCCTTTTTTGCTCACAAGCGTTTTTGTCTTTATTGCATGCCAGAAAAAAATGCCGCGTGAAATCAAGCTTTCTCACGATCTCAACAAGAATTTCAACCTCGATAACAATGACAATTTTTCGCCGGATGACCAGTGGCTCGTTTATGATACGCGCACCGACGAAGGAGGAATTGGCGGCTGCAAAACGATTGAAAAAATCAATGTGGAAACAGGCAAAACAATTGTTTTGTATAAAACAAAAAATGCGACACAGTATGGCCCCGGTGTCGGTGCCGCGAGTTTCAGTCCGGTGGAAAACAAAGTCGTTTTTATCCACGGTTTGCAAAATTACACCGCCCAACGGCCTTACGCCCAATGGCGGCGAACGGGCATGATCGTGGATGAATCCAATCCGAATGTGCCGATTTTTATGGATGCCAGGGATGTTACTTTTCCGTATACTCCGGGAGCGTTAAGAGGGGGGACGCATCGTCATGAGTGGAGCGGCGACGGAAAATGGATTGGCTTTACTTATAATGACGCGGTTATGGAAGCATTGGAGGAGAAAACGGGCGAGCACTGGAATTTGCGCACCATCGGCGTTGCGCACGATCTTCACGGCGTTAAGGTCGATCACGATCATGCCGGAGGAAATATTGATGGAGCGTGGTTTTCAGTTCTGGTTGTTAAAGTTGTCCCCAATCCGAAACCCGGCTCTGACGAAATTTTTCATGCTGCGGATGATAGCTGGGTGGGTACGCAAGGCTACCAAAAAAAGAATGGCACCCGGCAGAGGGCAAGGGCTTTTCTGGGAACGGTTCGTAATGAGAGGGGAGAGGAAGTGAAAGAACTTTACGTGGTGGATATTCCTGAGAAAATCGATATCCCCGGTGAATATGGTCCGCTTCAGGGAACGCAAACGTCATTTCCCATGCCGCCAAAAGGGACAGTGCAGAGAAGACTCACTTTTACTGCAAAAACGGAATATCCCGGATGCAGCGGAATTGTGCGCAGCTCCCCGGATGGTACTCGAATTGCTTATCTTGCAATGGATGACAAGGGAATTCAGCAGGTTTTTTTCATGTCGCCGATGGGAGGGCAGCCAGTGCAAATCACACATCATAAAAGGCCGGTTCAAAGCGGCGTGCGCTGGAATCCGGACGGAACCAAAATTTGTTATCTCTGGGATAACAGTATCGTGATTTGTGATGTGACTCATGGCAAAGGTTATGGCAAATTTCGTAAATTGACTCCCCGAAGCAATGATGAACTGACCAATCTTGTCTGGTCGCATAATGGGAAAATAATTGCATTCAATCGCACCGTCAAATCGAATGATGGCATATCGAAGCAAATTTATCTGTTACGGTTATAATTTAAAATTTATTCTGCAAAAGTCGATTTTGTACGGCATTATTTAAGGCTTCTGAGATTTCATTTCTGAGAAGCTCGTATTACTCGTTTCTGTGTCCTTCGGACTTGCGGAGGGTTTAATTCGCGACTAAAATTAACACTTTGTGAATGTGTGGTGCACTATGAGAAAAATTCCTTTTTATTTACTAATCGCTTTTGCATTGCCTCTTTTCGCTGAAAATTATCTCATTAACGGCGGGCAGGAATCACAAATTAATTACCAGATGCAGCAAAAGGTTGTCCCTCCACCGGGGACAAGAAAACTTATTCTCAGTTTTGTTACGCCTGAATCATTTGCTTCGCCAACTTTTAATCAAAAGATCACCGGGTTTAAACTGACCTTCTCGCAGAGGCCTACAACCCGGGAACAGGATATCGATCAGCGTGGCAATAAAATCACCCGCGCAATATGGAAAAATCCGACAGGCGAAATTATTTCTTCGATAACCATGACGGCCCTAAACAGCACAAAGTTGCAGCCTCTGCGCACCAGAGCTTCATTCCCTCCAGCCCCAATTGCAAAAGACGTCCGGCCGTACTTGGCAGCGACGAAACAAGTTCCAAGTAAAAATTCACAAATCGTTGCAAAAGCCAAACAGTTGACTGCTTCGGCAAAAACCGAGTTTGACGCAGTGCAGCAAATCCTGACCTGGGTTGTAGATCACTTGCATTATGTTTTAACACCGCAGAGTTATAATGCAATGTATTCTTTTAAAACCGGCAAAGGGAATTGTCAGAACTATTCGCACTTGGCGGCGGCCCTCATGCGGGCTGTCGGTATACCTGTAAGAATCGTCAACGGCGTCACACTGAAAAAGTCGTACGATGTGAAAACCGGCGGCGGAGTGTTTACGCTGAGAATGGCGCAAGGGAGGCACTCGTGGATTGAGGTCTATTTCCCTGATCTCGGCTGGGTGCCGTTCGATCCGCAGCAGATGGAAATGTATGTCAGCAATCGTTTCCTCCGCGTTGAGGTGGGCCTGGATAACAATGAAACTGAAAATGACGGTTTGATCCGCTGGACGCAGAGCCGTGGCTCGAGCGGTAAACCGCAATTTGAAGAAACAATCGATGCCTCGTTCGCCGTTGACAGGATCAATCTGACAGCACAGAAACAGGCTTACGGGCCGAGGAAGCTTTTGTTTTGCCCGCAGATCGAGGCAACGTTTGCAAAAAAGGCGCTCGTTCCGCCTCCCCCTCCTCCGAAACCGCTGCCTGCGAAAAAATTGAAAACTTTGCAGTATAAAAAACCGTATCTTTTCGGCAACCTGGAGTTTCCCAAAAATGTTGATTTCCTGTCAACGCGAGGTCCTGCGCAAATGGGAAAAGGCGGCACAATGGAGATGAAAAAGAATTTCCTCGTCGAGACGGCTGAATATGTCACAACCCGGGGTAATCAATATGCGCAAACATTCATTTTGAAAAAACCGATGCGGCTCGGTAAAATCGGGCTGGCGCTGCACAAATTTGGTGGCGGCGGGCAGATATGGATAAAAGTTCTCAAAGATGATGGCCATGGTAAACCTGGAGACTATGTCGCGACCAGCGAAATGATGGCCGTCGAGGCTATAAAATTTACTGCGGGATACACATGGATTGATTTCAGTTTTGCGAAAGAAATGCCGAGGCTATCACCAGGCCGTTACTGGATTGCGCTCGGCTTCACCGGCAGCCCCATTATCAACTGGTTCTTTACATACGGCAAATCGGTTGGCCCTGAGGATGGCACACGCTATAAAACGATGTTCGATGAAACGTGGAGCCGGAGTTTGGCGTACGAATTTAATTATCGGGTTATAGGGTTGGCTGCGGAGTAAGACATTATGAGACCTTGCTTCTTTCCATCGGGGGCAATCGGAAATATTTTCCGCTATTTTCTTCTGGTTGTTAATTTAACTTGAATTTTAATTTTACAAGCGGTAAATTTGTTGTCTTAAAAAATAGTTGGTTTTATTTTTACAAATGAATTGCAAATAGTAAGAACGGGGATCATTACTGGAGGTTAATTTGCATGAACTTATTGGTTGAAGAAGTGAACGACATCAAAGTCTTGCGGGTAAAAGAAGAACGTGTCGACTCTACAAAGGCACCGGACTTGAAAGCGCAATTGCTGATACTGACGAAGGAAGAAGGTTGCAAGGTAATTATTGATTTGTCGAAAACGAAATATATCGATAGTTCCGGTCTTGGTGCATTACTTTTGGGTCTACGCCAGGCAAGAGAAGCGTATGGTGAATTCGCACTCATCGGCGCTCAAAACAGGGTCAAAAGCTTGCTTCAGATAGCTCAACTGGACAATGTGTTAAGAAATTATGACAATGAATTTGAGGCCGTGGAATCGTTTAACAATAAAGAAAAAGCACAAACAGAGGAATAATGTAATTTTTGTAATAGCGGGAATTTTACCGGGGGTTATCTCACTTGTTCGTAATGATCTCGCCATAACGGTTTTCTTTTTTCTTTTGGAAATACACAACCGTCCCTCTCTTATTCTTAAATGATTGCTCATATAGTTTGATGGATATTATAAAACAGTATGTTAGTTGATATCCAGATTGCTTCGCTTCGCTCGCAATGACATTTTCTGACTTTATACGAACGACTCATAAATATTTCACATTTTTTTACAGGAGTATCTCATTTTTATGCAAAAAGATAATATTCGCAACATCGCAATTATTGCACACGTTGATCATGGCAAAACCACGCTGGTGGACGGCATGCTTAAACAAAGTGGTATTTTTAGAAAAAACCAACACGTCGAAGATCGTATTATGGACTCGATGGATCTGGAGCGCGAACGAGGCATTACGATTATGGCGAAAAATACCGCGATTACATATCAACATATAAAAATCAATATTGTGGACACACCGGGACACGCAGATTTTGGCGGCGAAGTTGAAAGAAGTTTAAACCTGGTCGACGGCGCAATTCTGCTTGTGGATGCCAGCGAAGGGCCGTTACCGCAGACCCGGTTTGTCGTTAAAAAAGCTTTGGCGAAAAAATTACCCATTATCCTTGTTATTAACAAGATTGATCGCACCGATTCTCGCATCGAGGAAGTGATCGACAAGGTGTACGATCTGTTTATAGATTTAGATGCCACGGAGGAGCAGATCGAATTCCCGATTCTGTATACCAACGCCAAGCAGGGTGTAGCACATCGTAAATTGGACGATGGTTCGACAAACCTGAAACCCTTGTTCGATACCATTGTTTCAAGAATTCCATGTCCTAAAGCGGATGATAACGCCGCTCCGCAGTTTCTTGTAACAAACCTGGATTACGATTCTTATGTGGGACAGATTGCAATTGGCCGCTTATGGAACGGTACACTGGAAATGAATAAAAATTACAGTCTGTGTGGCAAAGAAAAAACTGTTTCAGGGGTGAAATTTTCCGCTCTTTACTCTTTTCAGGATTTGGGAAGGAAACAGGTTGACAAAGTATTTGCCGGAGACATTGTTGCTCTGGCCGGTGTGGAAAATGTGAAAATTGGCGATACAATCGCTTCACTGGAAGAGCCTGAAGCATTGCCGCGTATTCATGTTGATGAACCGACTGTGTCCATGGTATTTTATGTCAACACCAGTCCTTTTGCTGGCACAGAGGGGGATTTCTTAACATCACGGCACCTTAGAGAGAGATTGGAAAAGGAAACGCTCGGTAATGTCGCCATTGAAGTTGAACTCCTGGGACGGGCAGATGCTTTCCAAGTATGTGGCCGCGGGG
>JAADGR010000189.1 GCA_013152225.1 Calditrichota bacterium | reverse complement strand
CTGCCCTGGGTGTGCCAGACCACGCCGCCCTTGCGGTCGCCGACGGGCTGCAACTTGACGCCGGGCACGCCGTAGCGCTCCGGCGACTCTTTGACACGGTTGGCGTACCGGTGCGATTCCGGTTGATAGCCTGCCGCGCGAATCGTCGATTCCACCGCCCGGTTCACCGCGTAATACTGATGGTAGGCGGCCAGCTTCTTGACGGTTTCCACGGTGGTAATGCCGGTCTTCAAATCTTTCCCGACTAAAGTACGGGATTTCGTAAACTCAACTTTCTTGTTCTTTTCGAAGACAATGAAATGGCGGATGAGATCCAGCAAGGTTTCTTTGTTGAGCATCCCCTTAATCAGCGTCTCCAACTGACCGATGAGAGGCGACGCCTCCACCTTGCCGTCGGAAGTTTTCCAGGCCATAAAGCGACTGTAGCCGGAAGAAATGGTTCCGACGCGCGCTTCCAGTCCGTCGGAAATGACGGTAAAGCCGTTGTAAGTGAACAATGACGGGATAGCGCTTTTGTAAGTTTGAATCTGTTTAAACGCCGATTTCACCGTGGCGTTTTCATCCGCCGGATTTTTAAGCTCAATCACCACCAGCGGCAAACCGTTGAGAAAAAGAATCGCATCCGGGCGTTTGTTTACGGTTCCGGTCACTGAGCTTGTCGAAGTGACCGTGAATTGATTGCAGACCACAAAATCGTTGTTGTCGGGATGATTGAAATCCACCAGCCAGACCAGATCGCCGCGCTCTTTGCCTTCCTTTTGGTAACTAACCTTGACGCCTTCGGTGAGCATACGGTGAAAGGTTTCGTTATTGGCGATGAGTTCCGGAGAATGGATGCGCTGAATCTGTTTGATGGCGTCTTCAATGGCCGATGCGGGCAAATCGGAATTGATACGACGTACGGCGGTTTGCAGCCGTTCCAAGAGAAGCACATCTTCGAAAGAGGCGCGTTTCCCAAAGGGATGTTCCACCGGCCTATCGCCGGTTGCTGAGCTTGTCGAAGCATCCGGGGCGATATCCGGGCCGTAGATGTAATCGTAGCCGAAAGATTCCAACAATCTGATGGTCAGGTTTTCTATTTCGGATTCGGTGATTTTATCCATAAAATTTATCGTCTTTCCAATTTAACGGATTATTTTTTATGTATTCTGAAATTCGGATATATTCGTTTTCATTGCGAATAATATGTTCCCAATAATTGCGTTGCCACAATTTACCGTTGAATCGTCTCCAATGATTATTTTTAACACCGTCGATATATTTAACCGTGACAATGGATTGGAACGCCCCGACAATGTCGCCAACCGTTTTCGGTTTATTTTTGCCCGTAGGGGCAACCCCTTGTGGTTGCCCCGGTTGCCCCCGTGCATTTTCATTTATTTGTGCATCGTTTGGGGCGGCCACGCGGGGGGCGACCACGAGGGTCGCCCCTACGGTAATTTCCATTATGGAATGGAAATGGTTGGGCATGACCACAAATTCGTGCAATTTTACGTTCGGGAAACGTTCCGGGATCGATATCCATTCATTGTGAACCATTATTCCGGCGTCGTTCAATCCCATAATTCCATTCCTGATTTCCCCGAAAAAATGTTCCAGGTTTTGGGTGCAAATGGTAATAAAATACAAACCCGGTTGCGAATAATCGTATCCTTTCAAACGAATGGAACGACGGTGATGGATTCTCGGATCATATCGTGCCATTTTTCATACCTTGACTAGAAACGGTCGGTTTAGCCATTGGGGCTACCGTTGGGGCAGTCCTCGTGGCCGTCCTCCTTCTCATAACCGCACCCGCACCTCCCCGCTCATCAGTTTGGGCAGCAGGGTATCACGCAGTTTTTCGAGAGTGTGGATTTGAGTTTTGTTTTTCTTTATTTTGTCAAAAAATGGTAATGTGATTTGTGAAAACAGCTTTATTTTTGTAGGTGTTGGAATTTTCAATTCAATCTCATTTATATCTGATTGGCGAATCAATGGCTGTGTGCTACCAACATTAAATGTTTCCAATTGAGCTGTTTTCAAAAAGAAATAAATAAGGTAAAACAAATCTTCCGATTTTGGTTTTATTATTAAAGTATTATCAGATAACCAGACTTTACCTTCTGATATGAAAACATTCCCTAAGGTGCCAACACGCCCAGTGAAAATTAATTTTTCATCATATAAATATTTATCAGTTCTCCCAATTAACCCATTTGCCCCTAATACTGGATAATTTCCATTTTCATTATATTCTTTTCTTCTTAATCCTTTTCCGCTTGAAATATTAATTAAATCACCAAGCGTCCCTTCTTCCCAATCATCCTGCGCTTCTTCAACAAACCACTGCCGGAAAAGGGTTTCGGCCAGGGCTTCCAGGGTTTTGTTTTGGCGGTGCAAAAGGTCGATTTTGTCATCCAGGCTGGAGAGCACCGCGGCAATGGCTTTTTGTTTGGGGAGCGGGGGGAGAAGAATTTCTAAATTTTCAAAATCGCCTTTGTTTACTATAGGTACAGCTGTCCCATCACCACCATAAATTCTAAGTGTATCATACATACTAACTAAACTATAATAAAGGAAATCATTATCAACCAGAGATGCATTGGGTATAATTGAATTGATTTGTTGGTTTGTAATTACAGGTAAACTATTTATGGCTACCTTGCCCATATCAGAGCCAATACAAGTAACCATTACTGAGCCGACAGGTAATACCTTATTTTTTAAACGATCAATTCCTATAGATGATAAGTATCTTTCAGAAAAGTCAGCTTTTTTCCTGTAATATTTATAATCAGTAGGAGTGACAAAAGGCATTTCGTTATTACCCCAATCTTCAGGGTAGTTTTTTGAAGGAGTTTTACCTGTCAATATAGTTCCTATATCTTTTATTATGAATACCTTCCATTCATTCATCCACAATCACCTTTTTCAGCGTTAAAAAATCTGCGCAATCCAATAATCTGCGGTGCAGACATTTTTTCATCGCCCATACCTCACTTCCTCTTCCCTGACCCTGTTCTCCAATACAATCAGCTCGTGCAATTTTGCCCGCAGCAGTTTTTTATCAATCAGTTTGGTCTCATAATCGGCAATCATGGTGGGCGAGATGTTGCGGGCCATGGCAAACTCCACCACCTCCTCATCTTTGCCTTTGCATAGAAGAATGCCCACGCTGGGGTTTTCGTGCGCTTTTTTCATATCGCGATCCAGTGCTTCCAGATAAAAATTCATTTTGCCGATAAATTCCGGTTGAAATTCCTCAATCTTTAACTCCACGGCAACCAGGCAGCGCAGGTCGCGATGGAAAAACAACAGGTCGATGTAATAATCGTGGGCGCCCACCTCCACGCGGAATTCCTCGCCCACAAAAGAAAAACCTCTGCCCAGTTCCAGGATAAAATCTTTTAACCGGTTCACCAGCGCTTTTCTCAAATCCTTTTCTGAATAGTCTTTCGGCAGATCGAGAAATTCAAACACATAGGTGTCTTTAAAAATATTTTCCTCTTTCAATTGTGACGACAGTGTTGACACAATTTTATTGGCCAGCATGGAGCGTTCGTAAACGGCCGTATTCAACTGTCTTTCGAGTTCACGAGATGATAAATTTTCTTTGATGGCAAGCTTGATATAAAATTCTTTTTCTTTTATCGTTTTTGTCTTTGCTAAAATCAACCGATGATGCGTCCAGCTTAATTGTGTCCGCAGTGCGGACACAATTTCAGAGTCTTTGTACGTTTCATAAAACTGCTTCATCCGGTAAAGTCCACGGCGAGTAAAGCCTTTGATTTCAGGATGATTGTCTTTTATAAATAGAGCCAGCCTATCCACAACGCCCGTTCCCCATTTCGCGTTTTCTACCTTTTCCGAGACAAATTTTCCCACGCTGTAGTAGAGGTTGATCAGCTCTTCGTTCACTTTGGCGTAAGCATTGGCGCGGGCCGTCTGTATCAGAAAAACGACATGCTTAAAATCATCGAGATGTGATGTCATTTTACCACCCATGCGAACAGGCCTCCTCTAATTTTTCCAACAGGGAAAACGCGGATTTATCCATCTTGGAAAAGGCAAACCATTTTTTGCCCAAATCTTTCAGTGACGCACCAAAGTGGTAAACATCTCTGTCGTCAATAATCAAAAAGCGGTCGTGTGCTTTGGTAAACTTTATTATTTCAAACGCCGGATATTGAGCGTTGAATTTTTCAACATCCAATTTTAAGGCGTTTGTAATTTTGGCGGTAAAAATGGTTACCTTTACATTCTTTTTCTTTTTGCTAAATAAATCCAGCACGGTTTCGTCAATATAGTTGTCAATCAGCAAAATGGTTTTATTTGCTTTGCGCACCAAATCACAAACAAATTTGTAGGCGTCAAAGATTTGTCCGTTGAAAAAGATGCCCTGTTTGGGTTCTATCTCTTTACTTTGCAGGGCATTAAAGACTTTTTCAAACTTTTCATTGGTTTGAGCTTCGAATAGCAACTGTTTTCTTTCCACGTGATCAAGTCTTCGGAAAATTTCAGCATTTTTGAGCAAAAACGTGCGCATAGCAACAAAAGCCTGCATAATTTGAATACTTACTTTCACGGCCGTTTCGCTGCGCAGTACGGCGGAGAGCATGGCTACGCCCTGTTCGGTGAAAACATAAGGTAATTTCCTTCTTCCTCCATGCCCGGAACTTGATATCACAGATTGTGATTTCAAGTTTTTAAACCGGTCGCAATTTGTGACCAGTTCCTTGTATTCATCTTTTGTCAATTGAAATCTGAAACCGACAGGAAATCTTTCAATATTTCTTTTAACAGCCTGATTCAAAACGCGCGTTTCCACGCCGTATAACCCCGCCAGACATTCATCTATCATTACTTGCAGACCACGAATCGTGTAGATCATTTCACGAATATCCGATGAATCATAAACAACTAATTTATGATTAAAATCTTCCATCTCTTAACCTGTGATGTTTTTTAAGATTACAAATTGTGATTTCAAAGAATTTCAACCGTTCTTATGATCATCACCAACGATTACCTTTTTCAGATTTTCCAAAATCAAAGTATTCAACCGTTCTTCTTCCAGCATCTGTTCTTTCAGTTCCGCCGTGAGTTGGGTAAAACGCTCGTTAAAGTCAAAATCATCTTCGTCATCGGGCAGGCCCACATAACGGCCCGGGGTTAGCACATAATCCAGCACGGCTACTTCTTCCACGGTGGCGGATTTGCAAAAGCCTTTTACGTCTTCATAATCGCCGTCCGGGTTGCGCCAATTGTGGTAGGTTTGCGCTATTTTCTGAATGTCTTCGTCAGAAAACTCGCGCGTGCGGCGGTTAATCAGGTGTCCCATATTGCGGGCATCGATAAAGAGTATTTCATCCACCCGGTTACGGAATTTGCCGTTGGCCTTGTTGCGGCTCAAGAACCACAGACTGGCCGGAATCTGGGTGTTCAAAAAGAGTTTTGCCGGTAGGTTGACGATGCAATCCACCAAGCGTGCTTCCACCAGTTTCTTGCGGATTCCGCCTTCGCCGGATGTTTTGGACGTGAGCGCACCTTTGGCCAGCACAAAACCGGCCTGTCCGCTGGGGCTTAAATGAAAAAGAAAGTGTTGAATCCAGGCATAGTTGGCGTTGCCAGTCGGCGGCGCGCCGTATTGCCAGCGGGCGTCGTTGCGCAAAAGATCGCCGGACCAGTCGCTGTCGTTAAAAGGCGGATTGGCGATCACAAAATCGGCTTTCAGGTCTTTGTGGGCGTCATTCAAAAAGGAGCCTTCGTTATTCCACTTTACCTGCGAGCTGTCGATGCCGCGGATAGCCAGATTCATCTTGCACAAACGCCAGGTGGTCTGGTTGCTTTCCTGTCCGTAAATGGAAATGTCGTTTACCTTGCCCTGATGCTGTTCCACAAATTTTTCCGACTGCACAAACATGCCGCCGCTGCCGCAACAGGGGTCGAGTACGCGGCCTTTGTAGGGTTCCAGCATTTCCACCAGTAATTTCACCACGCTTCTGGGAGTATAAAACTGTCCGCCCTTTTTACCTTCCGTCAGGGCAAACTCACCCAAAAAATATTCAAAGACACGTCCGAGAAAATCGCCTTTGCCGCTAAGCGCTGAGCTTGTCGAAGCATTGCCTTCTTTCATTGAAATATTGCTGATCAGGTCAATCAGTCCGCCCAGGCTGGTCGGGTCGAGATTGCCGCGGGCAAAGACCTTGGGCAGAACGCCTTTCAGCGAAGGGTTGTCGCGCTCGATGGCGTCCATGGCATCATCCACATCCTTGCCGATTTCCGGCAATTTCGCCCGCGATTGCAAATAGGACCAGCGGGCGGAAGGCGGCACAAAGAAGACATTCTCCGCTTTGTATTCGTCGCGGTCTTCCGGGTCGGCGCCGGCGTATTCGCCTTCACCGGATTGGAGTTTTTTATGCAGCTCTTCAAAAGCGTCGGAAATGTATTTGAGAAAGATCAGTCCGAGAACAATATGTTTGTATTCTGCAGCGTCGATATTTTTACGCAGCTTGTCGGCCGCTTTCCAGAGTTGTTTTTCCAGTGG
Organism: Calditrichota bacterium; assembly: GCA_013152225.1. Classification (GTDB taxonomy): domain Bacteria; phylum Zhuqueibacterota; class Zhuqueibacteria; order Residuimicrobiales; family Krinioviventaceae; genus Hydrothermomicrobium. The sequence goes on along the minus strand of JAADGR010000189.1, from coordinate 4,739 downwards.
TTCTTCTTTGTTGTTGTTATTGCGGGCCATTTAGGTTTTCCTGTTCGAATAAAAATGATTATAATGATGAAAAGAATCCAAGTATTTTTAAAAATTGAACCAACTGGTAAAGGGATTAATATGTAGAGAATTTTGTTTGCACACATATCATAATTTAAACCGCCTTAATAATCACAAAACTCAAATCATCGTGCGCTTTGTATCCGTCCACAAAAGCATCAATTTCTTTTATCAACGTCTTTTTAATTTTAGACGGATGCAAATCTTTGCTGCCAACGAACGCTTTCTGTAACATTTCTTCGCCGAATTCTTCTCCTTCACGATTTCTGGCTTCAATAACACCGTCCGTAAAAAGTAAACAGGCGCTTCCGGGTTTTAATTTCAGTTTTACTTCCTTTAAAGACTTTTCAAAGATCGAACCGCCATCCAGGCCCAAACCTATGCCCGAAGGTTCGAGAACCTTGCATTCGGAAGAATTATCCTCTGCCACATAAACAGGGCAATGCCCGGCACGGCAAAAGGTAAAACTCCTGTCCCGGGCATCGAGAATGCCGCACACGACGGTAATAAATGTTTGCGAGTCCAAATCTTCATACAATGTTTTATTGGCAGCAGCGAGGATTTTTTTAGGAGATCGATTCCCTCTCGCAAGGGCACCCATAATTCCCTTAATCTCCGCCATATAAAATGCGGCCGACGCGCCTTTGCCGGAAACATCACCGATAATGACGCCGACCTTGTCCTTGCTGAGGCGAAAAAAATCAAAGTAATCGCCGCCCACTTCATTTGCAGTAATACAAACGGCTTCGATTGCAAACCCTTCGAGTTGCGGCATTTCCTTGGGCAACAGCTTCATCTGCGCATCGTGCGCCACTTTGAGTTCCTGTTCGAGCCGCTCTTTGATAATGGATGCCTTTACCAGGCGCGCATTCTCCACGGCAATTACTGCCTGTTGACAAAACGCGCGCAGCATATCCGTATCGTCCTGCTCAAAGCCGAATTCGACGCGCTTACCCACATAAAGATAGCCAATGTCTTTGTCACCGGTTCTCAGCGAAACAGCAAGCAAAGAATTCAAATCTCTTTTCCAATTTCGCAAAGCTTTGCTTGCGTGGCTTTTCTGTACCTGGTTACTCAAAAAAGTATCGCCATGGCTACCCAGCCAGTCTTGCAGTGAATCTTCCAGTGCAGGATCAAATCTGTTCTTTTCTGATGCGTTTAGATTGAAAAAAGAAACAAGCTTGATTTTTTCAGTCTCCGGGTCAACCAATTCCAGCCAGGAAAAATCCGCCTCGGTAACTTGCACAGCCAGTTTGACTATGGTAACCACTAATTTTTCGGAATCAAATTCGGAACTCACAGCGCGGCTGAGATGATGCAATGACGAAATCTGGTTCATTTTTCGGTCGTAAAGTTGGGCCGTGGGCAAATGCGCAATCAGAGCGAGAAATGCGATGACAAGATAAATCGTTAGAAAAGCGATTCCATATTCCACAAAAGTGGCCAGAACCGGACTATAGAGAGAAATCGGATCGATTGCATGAAATTTTGCAGCAAAATAAATTTGCACCGGAAGCAAAAGAATACCGCCCCAAAAACAGGCCAGCTTTTGCTTCTTATTTAGATAATTTATCCAGGAAACACGAAAAGAGTTTAAAACCATCAGATAAATTAAAAGAAAGAGAATGACATAGCTTATGATTTTAAATGTTTCCGGGCCGATGTAAAAAAGGCGATACGAGTAATTCCTGGCAAAATTTAACAAAGGATAAAGAAGAAGAAGAAGCAAAAACCAGTTAAAATTTCTGGCGGTAGATTTTTTTCTTTTTATAAAGACGAGGTTACGCAAAGTACCGAGGATAATCAAAATAAAAACCGTCATAAAAAACGCCCATGACAAGAGCAGGACATAAAAGGAAAGATTATCGTAAATAGCCAGGTCACTCCCAATCGACTTGTTTATCACGTCCAGTCGATCTTGAGAAAAAAGCAACAGCAAACAAGTAAAAATAATCAGAAAAAAGAGAGAACGAAGCCCGCGCAGGACATTTCGATCAGACGCCCATTTTTGCAAGTAAACGAGAGGCACTGACAAAATAAGGGCAACGATGATGAATATCTCGCGCATATAAATCGATGACCCGGCTTTCAACGCCCCGGTGATAATGTTCATGTCTACCACTACTGCGCCGACAAAAAGAGCCAGCGGCAACAGCAATGCCAGTTTACTGATCTCTTTCATATTCCTCACCAACTTTGCAAATGACCATGGTCATATCATCATGCCTGGGCGATGCACCGACAAAATGCTGAACATGTTTCTCAACGGAAAGGAGCAGGTCCCGGGCATTCTGTGCACGCTCCATTTTGATAAAAGCTTCCAGCCTATCTTCACCGAATTCTTCCGCATGTTTATTCATCGCCTCGGAAAAACCATCGGTATAAAAAACAAAAAGATCGTCCGCTTCAATTTGAACCGTAATCTCTTCTATAGTCTGAGAAAACAGCCCTCCCCCGTCAAGGCCCAGTGCCAGACCGGGAGGACAAAGTATTTCGGATTTCCCGCTTCCGTTGCGGTAGCTGATAATCGGATTGTGGCCGGCGCGCGCAAAGGAAAAAGTTTTTGCATCGAGATCAAAAATGCCGTAGATCATGCTGATAAAATGCCCTCGCTCGACGTTTTCAAAAAAGAGCGAATTCATCTCTGTTAATACCTGAGCCGGAGAAAGCGGAGAACGCGTCAGTGAGCGCAAAAAGCCTTTTGTCAGGGTCATGTAAAATGCGGCGGAAATTCCTTTGCCGGAAACATCGCCGATGGCAACGCCGAGTTTCCTGTCATCGAGGCGAATAAAATCGTAATAGTCCCCGCCAACCTCGGATGCAGGGATACAGACGCTGGAAACATCCAGACCGTGAATGGATGGATTTTTCGCCGGTAAAAAGCTCAATTGCACCCGGCGGGCAATTTCCAGTTCGCGTTTGAGCCGCTCCCGTTCGATAATCCGTTTGACGTGGCCGGGAGAATATTTTGTCAATTCCCTGGCTGACAGTTCACGCCCCAAACCGGCAAATGCTAACAGTGCGAAACCTGCAATAATCGATAAGAGAAACAAACCGCTCCATAGATAGACCTGGGAATTAAAATGCAACATTCTGACAGCATTAATAACCAGCAAAAACGTAAGTTGAGCTATAATCGTTGTCAGAAAATCGAACCTCAAAAAAAGATATAAGAGAAAAGCGCCAAAGATCGCCCCCTTCAAAAAAACGAGCCAGTACGGACGCGCCGGCAATCCGTCAATAAAGCTGAATCCCATAGCCCAGGCAATGACAACAGCTAAATAAAGCCATTTTTGCAAACCGGTATATCTAACCAGAAAAGAAGCAGGAAATAATAAAAATACAAATTGTGCCCAGATGGTTATATTAATAATTTTACTCAACCGCAGCAGGAGGGGAAAATGGGAATTGATATCGTCGATTTTGGCGCTCCAGTGAGTGAGATCAAGCTGAGAAAAAGTTACTGAAAATTTTAAAAGAACTGCCAAAATACCGCACAGAATGAAACCGGAAACAATTCCCCGAAGGAGATTTTTTCCGAACAAAGCGTATCGAATCCGACCATTCCTAAGCGTGTCCAGGGTCAACAGTTTATCATTCCAGGTTTCACGCGCCAGTGAATCCGTTGTCGATGCAACAAGTAGAAGGACAACAGCGGGCAGAATGGCACCAAAAAAAAGCGAGAGGATATAATAAAGATTTGATTGCAACTGTGGACTGAGCAGATATTGAATGGCGAGAACCGATGCAACAACAATTGCAAATGGCAGCCCGACGCGGAAATCGATCTCATCGGCGCGAAGTTTCTTAACTCCCGAGATAATAATTAAAATGATTAAAATAAATAAAATAACGCCACCGGAAATTTCTACAAGTCGCTCCCCAGACTGAGCAGGTTTGTGCTCCGGCGTTTCATATTGGTATTCATAACCACCGGCGCGGTCGCCGACCACATCAATTTTTAGTGTAACGGGCAATCCGGCAGTTTTATTTTTCCCCTGGTATTGAAAAGAATAATCAACCCGATTTTCCCGGGTATTCTGCATCATTTTGGAAAACACAAAAGCTAACGTATCCGCACCGACCTGAGAATGAAAAAGGCTGTCCGCTATTTCGCTGGCCTGCGTTTCAGACAATGATTGAACGGTAGAGTCATCGACGGCTGTTAAATGAAAATAAATTTCTCTCCCCTGTTGACTATATCCAAACTGGATTTTATCAACCCATGGGGGAATGACTTGAAGCTGCTTTTCCTTTTCCACGGAGGGAGGTTTTTTTTTCGCCTTCTTTGGTTTCCTCCAGGTTGCTTCCCAATAGTAAACCGGCAATTTTTTCAGGGAAGATTTTTTCAAAGAATCGTTCCCCGCCATTTTATCATTTACATAACGGAGCAAATCGGCGTCAGATTCGAATTTGACATGGAGGGAATAATTTCCGGGAAAATAACCCCACGCTTCCAGCGTCTCTTTCGCCCGGCTTTTAATTTCATTCCTGGAGACGGACTGATCGATAAAGACATCCGGAAATATCTGCGGATAAATCTCAAACAGGAATAATATTCCAGCCGATCCCAATAAAAAAAGAATGATTTCTTTTTGATGGGGAATCTTCATCTAAAGCCCATGATGTTCAACAGCAACGGCATACGGCGCAATAAAATCACCTATCGGATCAATTTC
>JAADGR010000205.1 GCA_013152225.1 Calditrichota bacterium | reverse complement strand
CAGGAAAGAACCTCTTTAAACTGCGGGAAAACTTTGGCGGCGAATACATCAACTCCATCTTTGGCGATTATCCCGGTTCCGGCGTCACGATCCAGGATAAACTCGTTCCCGATGCCAGAGACCGCCTCGAAGCAGGAGACCTGGTCTTGAAAAATAATATCTGGTTCAACTTTGCAGCCGGCGATGACTGGAATGCTATCGGCACGGGAGAAGCATGGACTGTTGCATATCTTGCAGACGCAGCAAATGGGAACGAGATTGTGAACCCGCTGCTGAACGGCATCAGCCGCGCTCAGGATAACGGCCTGGATCCGCGTCCCAAAGCGGATGGTCCGGCATACCAAAATCTTGCCGGATACCCGGACGTGCAAACAGCCGTTGTCAGAAATATGACGAATACTTTACAACCAACAAATTATCTGCTCTCGCAAAATTATCCGAATCCCTTCAACCCGACAACGACAATTGAGTATACTGTGGCAAAAGCGGGAAATGTAAAGCTTGCAGTTTATAATCAGTTGGGCCAGCAGATTTCCACACTTGTGAATGGAATGGAAAATGCCGGTACTTACAGTGTCACCTGGGACGCTGCCGAATTACCGAGCGGAATGTATTTCTATAGATTTGAGGCCGACAACCAAGTCCATTTGCGCAAAATGATGCTCATCAAATAGAGGGCCAATAACAAAGACCGTTATGCAGTAAAAGAGTGCCCCCAACCCTGTTGCCAGTTACAAGTTTCTGCCAGAAACCACGCTAATGGCAGCAGGGTTTTTTTATGACTATTTTTGAAAAAAATATCGTTTCAGAGGCCTTTGCGTCCGGTATTCCTGCTGTGGGTGTGGCTCGGGGGGATGCTGACATCATAGGGGATGCTGACATCATAAATCATGGCAAAGACGGCTTACTGGCTAAGCCAAAAGATCCTCAAGATAAAAAAGCATCGGCAAAAAGCTGAATTACCTTGCATTCCAAATGGGAAAGTACCCTTCCTGCCTGACGATTGCCTGCCCTTCGGCACCAAGCACCCAATCGATAAAATTTTTGACATATCCCCTGGGCGTGTTAATAGTGTAAAAATAAAGATAACGCGTAATAGGGTAGCGATTGTCCATAACGTTTTCCAGCGTGGGTTCAATCCCGTTTACCGAACAATGCATATCCGGTGATTCATAACCAATGCCGCCAAAACCAATGGCATTCACATTTTTTTCTACCATACGAACAATTGCCGTTGTTGTTGGCAAAGTTTTGGCATCCGCCCTGTAATCTTCTCCGCCCAGCACATGTTCCTGAAAATAAACATAGGTGCCGGAATTGGGCATTCGATTCAAAAGTAGAATCGGCTGGTCAGTACCGCCAAGTTGTTTCCAATTGGTAAACTTACCGGTATAGATTGATTTCAACTGATCCAGACTTAAATCCTTTACCGGATTCTTGGGATGCAAATAAATACTGATCGCATCTTTGGCAACAAGGAATGCGATACCAACTGTGCCAAACTTTTCGGCAAGCAAGTGCACCTCGTCCGGCCGAAGTGGCCGAGATGCCGTACAAATATCCACTTCTCCTTTTGCCAGCGCAACAGTGCCCGTGCCCGTACCACCAGCCTGCACATAAACCGAGGTGTTGGGATGTTCACGCATATATTGTTCCGCCCAATGTCGGGTCAGCAAAAACATCGTATCCGAGCCTTTTATGCGTATAATGGGGGACTCGTGTTTTGGCAGGGTACTACATGCAATAAACAGCAATATCAAAAGTGCAACGAAACGATATTTCATTTTTATAGCCTATCTTTTTTCTGCAATCGATTGCAGGCGCGCATTGATGAAACGTGTCCCCGGCTTCCATTCTACGGTTTGAGTACTATTTGCTAAAAAATGCGCAAAAGCATAAATAACCCGGGTGTGCTGACAAGCGGCCTCCCAGCAAATTGTCTGATGAACATCATCAAACGGCGAATGATAGAGTGACTGCATCCATTGCAGTTGTTTTTTCAAACCTTCCTGCCTGGACAGGTGCACATAGTCAATTCCATCCATGAGGAGAATGGATGGAATGCCTGCTTTGGCAAAGGATATTTGGTCTGATCTGGCGAAAGATTCAGAGTTTAAAAACTGCGGCGGAACCGGAGCAACATGCAAATGCAATGCCTGACAAACCCGTGCCAAGTCATCTCCCAGCGTGGACATTTCACTGCCAACGCCAACAATGCTTTTAAAAGTATCGAAAACGGCAATGCCATCAACATTGATATTCGCAAGGGTTTTGTAATGCGGCACAACCGGATTGTCCAGATAAAAGGTGGAACCTAAAAGGCCTTTTTCTTCTCCTGTTAGAAAGAGAAAAAGAATGGATCGCTTTGGTTTTTGCACAGCCTGTTGAAAAGCTTTGGCGATTTCCAACAGTGCCGAGACGCCAATCGCATTGTCGACGGCACCGTTATAAATCGAGTCCCCTTTTACAGCAGGGCCAACCCCCAGGTGATCATAATGCGCGCTGAGAATGAGACAGGAATTTTTATCTTCTCCTTCGATCATACCAATAACATTGGAAGAAATGAATTCTCGCTGCCGGAACTGTCCTTTAAAAGCAAGTTTGGTGGCCAGGGCAAAGCTCTTAATAGCATTTTCTGAACGCTGCAAGAAAACTTGTTTTAATGAATATCGGCTGTTGCGAAACAATACTGCCGCGCTGGACGGTTTGATGACAATGCTTAAATGTGCGGCAGCGGCATAAGCCAGCGTAACATCCTCAAACGAAAAGTCCCTTACCCAATCGGCCCAAAGCCGTATGTCGGGCACTCCGGGGTCGGGGATAAGGATACTTCCCCTTGCACCCCTGGCAATGGCCAGGCGCTCCTTGGATTCCGGGTAGGAATAAATTGTGGGATCAGCGCCATTGAAATAAGTCGAGTCATTCGAAAACGGTTCACCTGAAAGGTAAACAACAATTTTGTCGCGAACATCCATTGTTTGATAATCATTATAGTCGTACTCGGGCGCTACAATTCCATAACCGACAAAGACGACTTTTAATGGTTGAGGGACAAATGTCTGCGCCCCATATTTGTACAACAAATAGTCTTTTTCAAGAGCAAGGTCGCTTTTTCCATCTTGCGTGTAAATTGTAAGCTGCGAACTCTTTAAGGGCGTGCTTCCGTGCATGGGCACGGCCTGGAAAAAAGTACCATTGTCCCCGGCCGGCTGCAAGCCTGCTTTGCTCAAATTCCGGGCAATATATACTGCGGCACTTTCAGCACCTACGCTGCCGGTTGCCCGGCCAAGAAGCGCATCGCCGGCTAAATAGACGACATGATCTTTGATTGCGGGCGCCAAAATTGCCTGAAGATTTTGTGGCAAAATTTGACTGTTTGCAAATGAAGCGCTTAGCAAGATGAAGACAAGAGTTGAAATCGCTATTCTCGAATGCCGGACATGTTTTTCAAAAAATTTGCACATGAGATACGCCGATTGTTATTTCACGTTCTTTTCGCGCATTATCCTGATCTGCCGTTTGATAAAAGCAAACGGGCCGCTTCGTTTGCCGCAGCGAATAACAGGTGTACTTTGATCGAGCAATAGTTTGCGAACGGTATTTGCCGGTCGGTCGGCGTCAAAATCGCCGGAAATTGTAGAGACGTAACTCGCCAGATATTTTTCTTCACCGGCAAATGGCAGCGGATCGGAACCGGCGATCACTTTATAGCCGCGCTTCATTGCGTCGGCCATTATTTTTGGCGTTGGCCATACGGTCGGCCGCATGGTCGTATCGCTGATGAGAAGGTTCTCCGGCGTAAACTCATCCAGAAGAGAACGCACGACTTTCCCCCTGTCGCCGAACCATTTTCCCGGGGCCCAATTCACCGCCGGAACACCATTATTTTCAAGGACTTTCAGAATCAAATCCTTTGCGCGCAGTTCCTTGTCCGCCACAGTGACCGTACTGGCCAAGGCACATATTTCCAGATTTTCTTTAGCAATTAATTGTCTTCCGGCAAGAATGTACAGCAACGGTGCATCCGTTTTGGCATCGCGAACGAGAAAGGATTCGGCTTCCAAAGTTGGCTGAAAAACATATCCTTCAATTTTTGTATTTTTCAAATCCGCAAAAAAATGACAATCGCTACGTTCCGTTAAAAGCCAGATTTTTGCATCAGCATCATTTCGGCAGAGCGCAAAGTTTTTTAGCGCCGTTTGCAGAGCCAGAGATATATTAAATACCGGGTAGATATGAACATGACCATCCAAAATTATATTTGTTTGCATAACTTATTCAGCCTTTCATTTTTCCAATTTGTAAACATGCACTGCGAAAGGTTCATAAGAATCTGTAAATCCGCCATTTTTTATCACCAAACTGCGATTTTCATTTAAGACGTTAGCGTGAACAAAATCCCTCAGCCCTGATAAAGTTATTTTCACCGGGTTTTTATCCGCATTTGCTGTTAATAAATATATGACATTGTCGGCTTTTTTGGCGACAATTTCCACACCGGCATCAACGGAATGTCCCGTCTCATGATAAGTTTTTACCACGCGCAGAGGTTCAGTCCCGGCCGCAAGGACATTCTGCAAATCGGCCAATTCACGCACAACTTTTTTCAGATTCGTCCAGAATTCGGACGGCTGGGGGGTGTGGGACATTCCCCAGTACAAAATCCCGTTTGCCCCGTGGATGACGGCATCGTAGGCCATGAACCGGCTTTGCTGAAAAGTCGGATAAAGGATTTTGCTCGAATCCCGCTCCCCTGCTTTTCGCAGCATTTCCCATGAAAACCCTTGCAGCACCATAAAAACAGGCTTGTCCTTTCCGGCAACGCGGCGCATCTTGTCCGTGTATTCACCCACCTGACTGATGGTGCAATTTGATAAATCTCCCTGCATACCGTCGTCAAAGAGCGCGAACATGGGCCGAATGCCGTGCGGAATGACCGGATAAATATCGCAAGCCACAATGTCTGTACCCGCATTGTACTTTTGCAAAGTGGATACGAGATTGACCGGTGCATGGTTCATGTACAGCAAATGGTCGGGATCAATGGACTTGATAAATTTGTAAGCCTGAGCAAACGGTTGTGGAGAAACGCGCGCTTCGGCTTTTTTCCACGTCCATGCCGGTTCATCGACGCTCTCGCGAAAAAGGAGCGCCGGATGGGACTTGAACTGATTCACCTTTTCAGCAAGTTGCTTTTTACTTTTATCGACATTTTTCAAATCCAAAGTACCGACGGAATACCAGACTTTGAGCCCGGCTTTTTGCGCCCGGTTAAAAGCATCTTCCGATGCGCCGACGTGCAAAAGATTGAATCCGGTCTCAGCCAACTCCCGATAAGGTTTTTCACTTTTGGGTAAATGATACGAACCAATGATAAACGTCCGCTGCCCGTCGATGAGCAACATGCCGTCTTTGTCAATGCTCGTATCAGCAGGAGCCTTCACGACAGCAAACAGAAGAACCAGCATGATCATGGATATATATTTTTGCATAAATAAATCCTCCATTAAGTTCAGATTCTGGTCAGGTCACCTTCCACAGGATTCTTCAATCCGCGGCAAAGGGAAAAATAATTCTCGGACATCTTGTATCGGGCCAGGTTTTGAATTGAATATGGCAATATATCCCCTTTTTTTCAACAACTTTTTCACAATCATCATCCGCTATCCGGTATCCGGTATCCGGTATCTGCTATCCGGTATCTGCTATCCGGTCTCCAATTTAACTCTTGATTATTTACCCAATATATGATATTTTAAGGAAAATAAATCTTGAATTTTAAAGGAGCTTTCTCTCTTGTCAATCCTCATCCCCGTCGGCGTTTCCAATCGACACATGCATTTGACCCGTGAAGCACTGGACACTTTATTCGGCCCAGGAAGTGAACTGACCGTTTACCGCAACCTGTACCAGCATGGAGAATTTGCCTCAGAACAATTTGTAGAAATGGTTGGTCCAAAAGGAACAATCCCAAAGGTTCGTATTCTCGGTCCGCTGCGAACACAAATGCAAGTCGAAGTCTCCCGTACCGATGCTTACCTGCTCGGCATCCACCCGCCCGTAGGGATTTTTGACAATCTGCCGCAAGGCGAAACCATCGTCCTCAACGGCCCGAAAGGCTCACTGATTCTCACACGGGATGTGATGATCTCTCGCCGCCATATTCACATTAGCCCGCCTGAAGCGGAGGAAATCGGCGTTAAAGACGGAGACGCGGTTTTTGTGACCCCGGCCACGATCAGGGGGAATCCGGTGGAATCGAGAATATGCATTATGGGCAACGTTCTCGTCCGCGTCAAAGAGTCTTTTCGCATGCAGTTACACATCGACACGGATGAAGGTAACGCGTCGGGACTGGTAAATGGCGACCAAGTTTACGTTGTACAAAGCAGCCTTGGGCGCTATGATGAAATGCCCGGCAAAAAATTGATAACAGAGGGCGATGTGCGGCAGGCTATTTTGCGAAAGCAAAAAATCAGGCTTAAAAAGGGAGTCATCGTTACGCCCGCGGCTGCTGATTTGGGAAAAGAAAGAAAAGTCTTTATTAACTAATGACCATTTATTATACAACATACCCCTGGAAATTGACGGATTTGTACCTGGCTGCAACAAGAACCGGATTATGCAAAATCGGTTTTGCGCGCAACCAGAGTATGAACGATTTTCTCGCTACCATCAACTCCAGGCATGCTGTTCAATTTGAAAAAAATGAAAAAGCCTTTGCATCACTAAAAGCAAAACTGGATCAATATTTCCTCGGAGAAAAAACAGAATTTGATGAGCCGCTCGATTTGCCGGATGGCACTGATTTTCAAAAACGGGTATGGGATAAGATACGGGGGATAAAATACGGTCATACCAAAACCTATAAACAAATCGCCCACGAGATCGGTAATGCAAAGGCCGTTCGTGCGGTGGGCACGGCAAATGGCGCCAATCCCGTGCCGATCGTCATTCCCTGCCATCGCGTCATCGGTTCAAACGGCAAACTCGGCGGCTACGGTGGCGGACTGGACGTGAAGGATGCACTTTTGCGTCTTGAAGGTGCAGTTCTTTGAAATGACAGACAAGAAAATATTTCGTGTTCTTCAGAAAGGCCCGTTCTCCGGAGAAAAAGTCCGGATCAAGTGGAATCCGAATTTTAAACCCCTGCCGGAAAACCTAGCGGCAGAAATCAATAACTTTTGGGCACAACAGCAGCGACCACATCTTTTCAACGGTCAGTTGGCGCGGCTGGACTCGTGGTCTTTAAGCGACGGGCGTTTGCAGCTTCATCTGAGACGCAGCGATTATCGCACCCTGCTTTACTCAAACGCCCATATCAAAAAAACAGAAAGCGAATGGGGTGCTGATTATTTTTCCCGGGCGCTCGGAATAAGTGCTGTTCTGATTGCAGCGGATGCACAGATTATCCTCATCCGGCGCAGCAAGGATGTTGGTGAGTTTCCCAACTGTTTCGATGTTTTCGGCGGGCATATCGATGCACCATCCGACAGCGACGCACCCTGTGTCTACAAATCAATGGAGAAAGAACTTGCCGAGGAAGCTGGTCTTGCTGCGAGTGATTTTGAACTCAGGCTCATCGGGTTGATCGAAGCAGTTCCCAATCGAAAACCGGAGTTGGTCTTTTGCGCACATTGCAAATTAAATTTGCCAAAGATACTCGAAAAAGCTTCGAATGCAAAAGATCAGTTTGAATACTCTGAAATCTTTGCGCTGAATCGATCACAACTGGAAGATTTTATGCAAAAGAACACAAGTGCATTCTCCCCTTCTGCTTTTGGCTGTCTTGTTATAACGAGTGAATTTTTACAGAAAAACAGATAAAGGAAATTGTTGTGGATAATGTTACGCCCCCCCTGATGACGGATTCGCATGAAAATCAGGAATCAAGAATCTATTCTCTACCGGACGTAAATCGCATCGCCATAGCCGGCGTATTGCAGAACGACCCGCCGCTGAGATGGACAAAAAAAGGCGTGCCGGTTACAAACTTTATTGTTGCAACCAGCCCGGATCAAAACGGCCAAATCCAGACGATGCCTGGCAGTGAGGAATGTAACGTCAGCGTTGTCGTTTGGGCAAAGCAGGCGCTGCAGTGCAAAAAGTATTTGCACAAAGGCAGCTCGATACTTATTTTGGGTGAACTGCAATCCATGCCCAACGCCGACCCGGAAAACGGTTTTTTTCCCATACAAGTGAATGCGCAATGGATTCAATATCTGGACAGGGGAATGGAAAATAAAAATTTTGAAGGGGAATACTCCTGATGAACAGGCAAAGCGCTTATCCGGGCGCACCCTGGCAATGCCTCATTTTTTCCCACAACACTTTTTAAATTTTTTACCGCTGCCACACGGACAAGGATCATTGCGGCCGATATTTCGGATGTAATTGAAAACCACCGGCTCCTTCTGATAAAACCATTTTTGCGCAAATGTTTTACATTCATTAAAGGCCATGTCCGCCCAGACCTCCAGTCCCGGGTCCGGATTTTCCTTATAAGCTTTTATGTATTTGTAGGACTCGTACACACCCAAATGCGCCAGCAACATAATGATAGCTCTCTTTTCTTTAATCGACGTACTCGGATCGAGTAGTTTCCGCCCCTTTTCTTCAATTTCCTCCACAGGTGTGTCTTCATAATTTTCGGGCAACAAATAGTGACTGTCAATATAGTCTTTAGTTGCTTTAGCTTCGGGTGAGTTCGGGTCATCTACAAAGGAAATAAAAGCCGTCCGGCCACTGGCCTGCGCAAGGTCCAACATGTACCGAAATTCTTCGGGATTGAGACGCTTTTTTTCTTTGAAAAACTTTTCCAAATCCATCATATTTGCCCCTTTATTAGATATTTATGATGTTAAAGATAATATAGATTGTTTGTCCATTCTAAACCCATTCTATTGATTGCCTAGCGTAACGATATGCAGATTTAGTGCCTCATTGTATTTATTATGTGCAAAGGTATTCTTGCTCATTTTCAAATACTCGCCATTCGGTGTCCGCTGTCCGTCATCTGCTATCCGTCATCCGGTTAGTATCCCAGCATCCCGGCTCTTCCTCCCCGTCGTTCCAGTTTAATGTCCCGTAAAGCCGGCGCCTTGATATTGATACGAAAATAGACACTTTTACTGATGCCAGAAGGAACCCAATCCACCTGCGCCTCCCAGCAATGCAGCTTGCGAAAAAATGTGAAACGATGATGTGTTACGACCCTTTTTTCCAGGTCATAGTGCGCGCTGTAGCTGATGCGCCAATTCGGCGTCAAATTAACTTGCGCACCGGTAACATCGAGATAATAGCGTTTGACAGGATGATCCGGATCGCGGGACTTGTTCAGCGAAAAATTGAAATTCAGGTTGAGCCGCCACGGAATATTAAAAGAGCGAAACGCCCGTTCGCTTTGAAAACGATCGCTCTGCCGTGTGAGATCGTCCTCGAGCACGTTCATATCCGTCTCGTCCTCGGGAAACACCTCTGTCCCGTCATTCAAATACTCCGGCTCCTGTTTTTCGCCCGGTTTTTTCTTTTCCCTTTTTCCCTGCAGACGGATGGAAAAATTGAGACGGAAATTGGTTAATCGTGCAAACCTGGCCTTTTTCCAGCCGCCGTCTTTAAAAAGATAATCATTGTCCCGTGACCGGGTGGCGGTATCCCATTGATAAAAGCTGTGCGTTGTACTCGCACTGAGGCTGAAATTGCGCGCAGGGTTAGCCCGCCACGACGTGCGCAAATCCGAAAGCGGAAACTCTTTTGCATTGAAATTATATCCGCTGTTGAAATCCATCGTAAAAAGATCAATCTTTTTTTCTTTTTCGCCATACCCTCTTTTCATTTGAAAAAGGTTACGAACGCTCGCATTAATGGACCGACTCCCGCCACGGGGCGTGCCGCCGAATCGATCTTTTTTAATTTTATTACCGCTCGTATCCATTACCTCGACATAGTATCCCCATTTCGGATCCGAGAAATCCGGCCGATAACGGAAAGAAAAGGATGGCGTAACCACATGACGGATGGCCTGGATATCCCCGATGCCGGGCGTGAACATTCCATACAGTTTGGTATTGGCGGAAGCATTATAGCTGAAAGTATGACGCGCAGCAAAGCCATTTTTTTTATCACTGTTAATTTGATTCGTCGCCGGGTCGAGAACAAAATTCTGGGTGGCATCAAACCACTCATCGCGAATGGCGAGGGATTGATTGAGCGACAACCAGCCAAAATATTTTTTCGGACTGGTAAGAGAAAAATTTAAATTATGCGACAAATGCCGTCTCCTTTGCACCTGCTTGGTCGTATCCAGGCTTGTACGTTGCAGGTATTCCCGCCGCGAATTGAGCATGGTGGAATTGTATGAAAAGTAAAGCGAATTGTACCAGTGCGATTTTGGACGCTTGCTCCGCCCACGCCTTCTTCGCCCTTTGTTTTTGTCTTTCTTTAGGGGAAACAAAAGAGATTGCCCTTTTCGAAAAGAAAGCTGCGGAAAAGTTTGCTGCGTAACGTCATCCTGGAGATCCTGCACTCGGGAAAGATTTATGCTCATGCTCAGCTTGTGTTTAGGCCAGCTTTTGGAATAGGTCGCATTGGAGCGAACTTCACGGGTGAGGCGCGTATTAAGATTTGTGCTCAAGTCGCGGTAGAAACTCTTATCACTGACAAAATAACCGTTCGCCGAAATTCGCGACGTCTGATCGATTACCTGGCTGTGGCGAAGGCGAACATCCCAGCGCCGGGATTTGGATGTCTCGGAAAAATTTTTTCGCGTCATAGAACCGGAGATCGTGCCGTTCATTTTATAGCGGACGTTATAGTTCGCGCCGCTGCGAAAAAGCCAGCCGGTCTTTTCAAAAAAGTCCACCGTAGCACGGGCATCGAAATAATCGTTGGGCGCCCAATAATAACCCAGTTCGCGCAAATACCGGCCTTCCCGCGTGCTCTCTCCATAGCGCGGAATAATGATCCCCGACTGTCTTCCGGTTTTGTTGGGAAACACGGCAAAAGGCAGCGCAGCAAGAGGAATATGGCCGATATAAAAAACAACCGGTTTGGCAATCACTTTGTCCTTGCTAATCATTTTGAGACGGCGCGCTTCGAAATGAAAATGAGGGTTGGTATCCAGATCACACGTTGTGAAAGAGGCGTTGGAAATATTGAAAATATTTTTGCCCACTCTTTTGATTTGTCGGCCAACGTACCTCCCGCCTTCCATTTCCGTACGGCCGCGGATGACACGCCCTTTTTCCGACTTGTAATTGTAGAGCATCTTTTCCCCGGTCATTTTCGATCCGCTCTCGATTAGAACGGGGGCACCAACTTTCTTGACCGTCATAACAGAATCCGTGCCGATGCTGTCCTTTTTTGTCCAGACAGTATCCTGCATCGACTCGGCGGTCATGAGATGCTTGTCCCAGTCAATGGTAATCCTGGCCGCCTGAAGCGTAATGCTTTTATACTTGACGACAGCGTCGCCAATGAACACAGACTTTTTCTCTTTGATGAGGTTTATGATATCTTTGGCTTCGTAACTGATGGTCGTATCAACATCGGACTGGCGTAGCGGCTTTTGCGTTGTTGGGGCAATGATTTTTTTTACAGAATCAGCAGGTATTTCCCCGGCGAAAAGAATGGAAAAACAAAAAAATTGAAAAAATAAACTGTATTTTAAAAAAAACTTCACAATCTTTATTCACTTGAAAAAGTTATGTCATTCTGCAAGAATCTTGTTGGATATGCGATTGAATGACGCCTTGGGATTAATTACATCGCCAGCCAAGCACAACAACTTGCAACTAACAAACTCATCTTTTCCGCTTTGGCCACAACTCACGCAAGCGCTCCCTTATCCTTTTCTCAACACCATTTTCCGTGGGCTTGTAAAAAACGCGCTCTTTTGTTCTATCCGGAAAATAATTTTGTTCGGTAAAACCACCGAAATCATGGGGATATTTATAACCCGCCGCGTAGCCAAAATCTTTCATAAGCTTTGTCGGCGCGTTGCGAAGGTGCAGCGGCACTTCTCCGTGTGGTTCGTCGTGCACTGTTTTAATCGCTTTGTCAATAGCGAGATAGGCGGCATTGCTTTTGGGCGCCGAAGCAAGATAAGTCGTGGCCTGCGCCAGTACAATGCGGCCTTCGGGCATGCCAATAACATCGATGGCGCGGAAGGCAGA
>JAADGR010000519.1:398-12924 GCA_013152225.1 Calditrichota bacterium | reverse complement strand
TGCAGGGTAATTGTCAGATCAAAATATTTCCCATACAGGGAAAGAGCAAGTAAAGCAAAAGTCAGAATAAGCACTCGTATTATGCGGAATAAAGTCCACTCTTTGTCGACGTTACTTTTCAATCTGGCCTGCAAAAGCTTTCTGAACGATTTTGATTATTTCATCCTGCAACTTTCCATTGGAGGCGACGACATTGCCACTCCAGACAGCATGATCTCCTCCGGCAAAATCAGTAATCATTCCACCTGCCTCTTTGATGATTAAATATCCGGCGGCAACATCCCAGGGAGACAGACCGATTTCCCAGAAACCGTCACATCGACCTGCCGCCAGGTAACAAAAATCCAGGGCAACGGAACCGCACCGGCGAATGCCGCTCATTTTGGAAAACAAATCTTTAAATGATTGCTGATAATGATCAATATACTTTTTTGAGCGAAAAGGAAAACCTGTGGTCAGCAAACTGACTTTTGGCATCCCGATTGAAGAAACATGAATGGGTTTATCGTTCAGTGTTGCTCCCTTGCCTTTTTCCGCAACAAAAAGTTCATCCCGCGTCGGATCAAAAACAACACCCAGAATGATTTCTCCTTCGTATTCCAACCCTATGGAGACCGAAAAAACAGGATACCCGTGAATATAATTTGTGGTGCCATCGAGCGGATCAATGATCCAGCGGTATCCGCCCTGCTCATCCTTTTGTGATTCTTCAGCGTAAAAACGATGGGCAGGATAGACTGCTTTAATGATGTCGATAATCTTTTCTTCGGATTGCTTGTCGACAACTGTAACAAAATCGAATTGTTGCTTGTTATCGATTTGTTCGGAATTCAATTTTCCCAGATGAGCCATTAGAATTTTTCCCGCCTCATGCGCTGCCTCTATTGCAACTTTTTTCATCTGTGCCTCACTGTTGATGTTTCCGTTCACTGCTCTTTTAACTCTACAACCGTTACACCGGAATCACCTTCATTCCAATTTCCCAGCCTGGTGCTTTTTACCTGAGGGTGACGCCTCAAAAAATCGCCGATTTGTGACCGCAGCCTGCCCGTGCCTTTGCCATGGATGACACGAACTTGTTGAAATCCGGCCAAAATCGCCTCGTCTAAAAACTGATCTACTTTTTCCTGAGCTTCCTCGGTGCGCAAACCGCGCAGGTCCAATTCGCTTGATTTGATCTGTTGACGATCCATCTGCACACGCACAACTCGATTTGCCGCTTTGGGAGGATTTGAAATTTTTGTCAATTCGCCGATGGGAACGCGAACCTTGGCGCCATTGGCTTGCAAATACACCCTGCCATGTTTGTCTTTATCAGAAACCACCTGGCCTTTTGTCCCGGCCTTTTCCCACCGCACATGATCACCTTTCACGATCGGTGTGGTGCTGATCACAACTTCCACCGGTTCAACATCCTGCTTGATGATTTGAATTTTCTTTCTTTCCCTGTCAATGTTGCGGCGTGCCTCTATGATTTTTTCTCGGGCAGCATTGGATTCCCTGATTTCCCGGATTGTGCGCTCAACCAATGCGTTCGCCTCGCTGATGATTCTCTCAGCTTCTCGTGCCGCCTCGCGCTTTATCTTTTTTTCTTTTCTATCGAGATCCTCCTTCATTTCCCGATAAAGTTTGGTCAGGCCGCGCAATTCCGTTTCTTTGACATTGGCCGTTTGCTCCAGTTCCCTGAAATGCCGGACGCGGTTTTCCAGTTCGATGATCAGGCCCTCCAGCTTGTCCTTTTGCGAACCGACCAATTCCCGGGCACGCTCGTTCATCTCTTTAGGCAGACCCATCCGCTGGGCAATTTCAAAAGCATAACTCGATCCGGGAACACCGATGCGAAAATGGTAGGTCGGTTGCAGGGTTCTGACATCAAATTCCATGGAAGCATTTTCTACGCCATCCGTTTGATAGGCAAAAGCCTTGAGCGCGCTCTGATGAGTCGTCACGACGGTCAAACATTTTTTAGCGGTCAACCGCTCCAAAAGCGCCATAGCCAAGGCTGTCCCTTCTTCGGGGTCTGTGCCGGAACCGATTTCATCAATCAAAACCAGGCTTTGAGATGTGGCGTTTTCTGCAATATCTTTTAGCCCCTCCAAATGGGAAGAAAAAGTCGAGAGATCGTTCTCGATGGATTGCTGGTCGCCGATGCTTGCAAAAATTCTGTCGATTTTACCGAATCTGGAATGCGGCAAAACAGGAACATGCAATCCGCTTTGCACCATCATCGCTAAAAGCCCAATGGTTTTCAAAGCCACTGTCTTACCGCCGGCGTTGGGGCCGCTAATAATACATGTACGAAAATCGCTGCCGAGTTCGAGATCGAGGGGGACAACATTTTTTTCACCCATGCGAAGCAGCAATAGCGGATGCCGGCCTTGCTGAATCGATATCAGGTTCCCGTCGACAAGCTCCGGCTGGTTGGCGTTCAGGGCCTTTGAAAACCCTGCTTTTGCGTACAATAAATCCAAGCTGCCAAGCACATCAACATCAAGAGAAACCGTGTCCAAGTGCTCCCGAATCAAATCAGTTAACGAAAGCAAAACGACCTCGATCTCTTTTTCTTCTTCGGCAAGCAGTTCGCGAATTCTATTATTATCCTCCAGAGTCTCGAGCGGTTCGATAAAAAGGCTGGAGCCGCTGGAAGAACGATCATGCACCAGTCCACGGACTTTGCGTTTGAATTCTTCCTTGACCATCAAAACCAGCCGCCCGTCACGTACCGAAATAACGTTCTCCTGCAGCATACCGTGTTCAGCAAAATTTTTCAACAGCGAATCAATTTTACGCCGCGCGGAAACCTGTGCGCGGGCAAGCTGCTTTCGAATGCGTGCCAGCGCCGGGCTGGCATTATCTTTCACTTCCCCGGTCGCTGTATCAATACAACGAGTGATTTCGTTTTCAACTTCTTTCACGGAAACAAGTTGTGCAGTGAGTTTGTTCAGGGTGGGAATTTTTTCTTTACGGGAGGAAAAATATTTTTGCAAACGCCGGACAACGGCAAGTGTCTCAGCAACCGTCGATAATTGAAAAGCATTTAACATGCTGCCCGTTATTTTGGCTTTTTTCAAAGACGGTCGAATATCAGAAATTCCGTCCATGGGGACGGTTTGATCAAAATCCACAAGATTGCGAAGCTCGGTCGTTTGAGTAAGCGTTTCTTCGAGGTGGACAGCATCATTTATGGGCCGCACAAGTCCGGCCAGTTCTTCTCCAAGAGGAGAAGCTGCAAAAGCAGATAATCTTGCGCGAATGCGATCAAATTCAAGAGTTTGTAAAACAACTTCCAATCCGCTTATCTCCGAGGGCCGCGTTCATCCTTTTTACGTTGACTTTTATCGTTTAGTAGAATTTTCCGGATTTCTTCCTTTGTCAGTTTATCACTGGCATTTTGTATTGCTTCGGTCACTTTGTCAGCAGCCATTTTGTCGAGTTCATCCTTTGAAGTGGGTATATTCTGCTTTTCTTTTTCAAACTTTTGCAAGACCATATCAACGCCCTTTTGTGTCAGGGGGACGTATTTTGCTACTGTTTCAACAATGTAAACAGAAAAATCTTTCAAGTGAGGATAAAGCAAAGAACGACTTTCGTACTGTTTTAAATTCCCTTTTATCGGAAGAATCGCGATAGCTATCAGCAAAACACTAATGACGAAAGCGCCTTCCAAAAACCCCAAAACAGCACCACCAAATCTATCCAGTTTTGATGGAGAAATCGCGGTTTCAGATTTTGCTTTTCTTTGAAAAATAAGAAGAAGAAATAATCTGACCAAGATGATGATGGCAAAAAAAGCAAGTATCCAACTCACCTTTTGAATAGATGGCACTTTGTTACCCAAAAGCGATGACGCTTTGTCAGCCAGAGCCAGCCCGATTAAAAGAGCAATAATCCAGCCGGTAAACCCGAGCATTTCGGCTTTGAAACCTTTTCTCAACCCCCAATACACAAAAAAAATCAGACCGATAATGATAACAAGATCAACTTTATAAAAGTTGGTCATGATAAAGATCCTTTTCAAATTAATTTTGTCTTTAAATGAAAAAAGTGAATAAAGTTTGGTGCAACCATTCTCTATCCACTTTCAGCAATTCTGATATTAAAAACGCAGCTAACTGAGTTTCTGCCGTATCATTTCATTTATTTGCTTTCCGTCGGCACGGCCTTGGACTGTGGGCATAATAGCGCCCATCAGTCTTCCCATATCTTTCATGGACTGCGCTCCCGTCTCTTCAATGGCTTCATCGACAATCTTTTCGATTTCTTCAGCCGAGAGTTGCTGCGGTAAATAACTCTGAATAACATCAAGCTCCCGCTGCTCTTTTCCGGCCAAATCGTCACGTCCTGCTTCGGAATAGATTTTAATCGATTCACGTCGCTTTTTGGCGGCATTGGAGAGGATTACTATTTCCTCTTCTTCATCGAGGTCGTCCCTTTTATCAATCGCAGCATCTTTAATTTGCCCTCTCAGCAAACGAATAGTGCTTAAACGTTCCTTATCGCCCGCTTTCATGGCATCTTTCATGTCGCTGGTTAATTTTTCAAAAATGCTCATGATTTTCTCCGCAATTCCGCTGCTCTTAATAGATCCTTTTTAGATGGCAATCTATCTCTGCATCATTTGCATCTTGCGCATTTTGCGCCGTGCTGCATTAAGCTTTCTTTTTTTTCGTTCACTTGGTTTTTCGTATTGCTGATGTTTTTTAATATCCGACATCAAACCTGCTTTTTCACAAGCCTTGGTAAAGCGCTTCAGCGCTCGCTCAAAGGCTTCTCCTTCACGTATACGTACACCCGGCATTAAATCTTCAACCTCCTTCCATATATTTTTTTAAAAATTAGACACAAAATATAGTTATTCAATTGGCTAAAATCAAGACCTTTTTGTTTTGAGAGGTAAAACCTCATGAGATTGGCAAAAAAGCTGAATTTGGCCGGAACAAGTAGTGTAGCAAGTCCACTCGCCGTTTTCAATCATCCCGGCGGCCACGACATCCATCTGCCGGCAAGAGCGTGCAGGTGTAAATGATATACTGTTTGCCCGCCGTCATTATTGCAATTCATGACCAGACGATAGCCTTTGCGATCGTATCCCTGTTCTTCCATGATTTCCCTGGCCAGCAAAACCATCTTTCCGATCAGCACGGCATCATCCGCTTTGACATCATTTATTGTGGGAATATGTCTTTTGGGAATCACCAGAATGTGAACCGGCGCCTGGGCATTGATATCATAAAAAGCAACGAGATCATCCGCTTCGCGAATGATTCTCGCAGATGTTCTTCCTTCAGCAACATCACAAAAAATGCAGGACATTCAAATCTCCTTGTGTAATTAAAATAATAATCCGCAATAATTTCGGCGCTACAGTTTGCCAAGATCGCCGGAGGCACTTAGAATTTTGACAGCGGCAACAATCCCGGCGGTTTCGCTGCACAAACGTCTGCTGCCGAGCGAAATCGGCTGAACGCCATTTTCAACAGCAAGGTCAATTTCTTCCTGATTAAAGCCGCCTTCAGGACCGACAAAAACAATCGCCCTGGCTGAGGATTTTAGCAAAGCAGCAAAATCGACATCGAAATCATCCTGATAACTTTCATGAGCAATAAAAGCGGGAATGTTAGAAGCCTCTTTTAAAATGCGAATGAATGCCGCAGGCGGCAAAATCTCCGGGCAGCGGGAACGACCACATTGTTTCATGGCTGAAAGCGCTTTGTGCCGCCACCGTTCAATTCGCGAAGACGGATCGATAAGAGAATATTTTGTCAGCAGCGGTTGAAACACAGAGACCCCGATTTCCGTCCCTTTTTCGATAACCCAGTCAAAGCGACTTCCTTTGGGGACAGCCTGAGCCAGCGTCAGAAACAATTCCGGTTCCCCTGTGTTTCTTGTTTTGGAATCGATGCGAACTTTTAATTGCAGGCTCGAAATATCCTCAATCCGTCCCTCATAACAATTCCCCAGTCCATCCGCAGCAGCCAATGAATCGCCAACTTTTTTGCGCAGCACTTTTACTGCGTGATGAAATTCATCTCCAGCCAAAAAAAAGACGCCTTTTCCTACTTTTTCGGGAGACACATAAAACTGGTAATGATGTGACATTTAAAAATACACCCCAATGTCAAAAATGAACTGGCCATTTTTCTCTTTGTCAAAAGCATATTCCAGGCGAAGGACATCGACGTAGGGCACATGCAAATGCAAACCGGCGCCAAATCCTTTCAGGAAATCACTTTCGTGCAACCTTCGGGATTGATCCCACACTGCACCGGCATCATAGAACAAACCGGCGCTGATGCCAAACGGCAGATTATCACCGTATGGGCCCAGCAGATACGCTTTATCGCCAAGATCAAAATAACGAATCGGCAAAATGGGAAAACGCAGTTCCGCTTCCAGGATTGCACGATTGTCGCCTTCCCGGCGGGTATTAAAGTATCCACGCACCCGCTCGCTATAACCAATAAAAGTTTTGCCATACACCGGAATCTGACCCTGCGAAAGATCAAAAGCAGAGCGCAACGCCAGTGAAGCACCAGCGAGTAAAGGCTGGTAAACACGGGCATCAATCCCGTATCGCATAAAGTTTATGCTTTCTGAAAAACCGGCCTGCGCCACATAAGCATCAAAACGTATGCCCGACCTGGGATATTGGTAAAGATCGCGCGTATCATAGCGGAACGCAAATCCCAGCGATGGCAATCGATCGGTGCCGCTTCCGCTGCTTGTCGCGGTTTTAAATTCATCCGGAACACTGAGCTGCTGATACCCGGTATTCACAGCGAGATATGTATGATATCCCCATCGCCGCCCAAAGATCACGTCAATGCCGAGATGCGTTTCATCAAAGCGGTCATATTCCAGGCTTTTGCTTTTAACTTTATTAGAAAATATTTTGATTTTTGTAAAAAAGTTTCTTGCGCCGATCCAGGGATTGGAATAATATAAACTAATACCCGGGTTATATCCCAGCCAAAAAGCACCATCTATCTGGATGTCCATGCCGCGAAAATTCTGATGAACAAGCCCGGCGCCATAGGATACCTTTTTCCACTCGTGCTCGTTGAAAAAGAAAATCGGGTATGGGAAAACAAACCACCTTTCAGCAACAATAATGAGAAGAATAACGCCGTCATCAGCCTGCATGGGATTAAACTCGACGCGATTAAAGAGCTGCAAGTTTAAAAGTCTTTTGCGATCCTCTTCGAGTTTTTGCTTGTCGAGCTTGTCACCGACTTTTGTCTTCATCTCCCGACGAAGAACAACATCTTTAGTTTTTTCGTTGCCGATAAAAATCATCTTTTTGATGATCATAGATTCGGATTTAACATCATTCTTCTGAGCAAGAACTGAAACAATTCCCAAAAAGTAAATAAACAAAACAATGAATGCTTTTTTCAAAATATTATTTTTCGGTTTTTGCATAAAAATTCCAGAATCAACAATTTATTAAATTAACAAATCTCAGACAAAAAGCATATCAATTATTTCAAAGCCGATTAAAGAGACGACACGTTACTCTCCACTTTCCCGTCCCACCTCTGATCTGGCGCGTGAAATCGAAACGCACGAGGCCATCCATTAAAAGCAAACTCACTCCCGCATCCGAAAGCCATCTTGCCTGATTAAAGTTGGGAGCAAAATGCTGATTATTTTCGTTGTTCCACGCGTCTCCGATTTCATAGAAAAATCCCAGAAAAGTCGAGTCCATCATTGGATAATTCCGCAATGGTGAATTCTGCAAAATATCTCCTCCAAACAAATAGATGGCGTTCAGCATTGCAAAATTCTGCCCGCAACGGAGGTGGTCCCGAAACGCTCGCAGGCTCCCCACACCACCGATGGTCATCAGATGCTGCCGGCCCATAGTACCTGAACGCGCACCAAACAAACCCCGTAGAACAAATTTCTGATGCGCCCACGTCGGGATGTAATGGGTCCAGTCAAGGAAAAAACCGTTTGTATTAAAATCACCAAATGTTTTCTGCAAAACGGCGTGGAGCACCCAGCCATGGTCGGGAAAATACAAATTATCACGATGATCCAGAGCAAGGGAAAATTTGAGACTTTTCTCGCGTCCATCCCGGACGGCAGGATTAGGGCGATAAACCTTATTCCCGCCGAAAATTGAACCGGCAAAATTTGTGCGGGTTGCCATCGAACCATACTCGTACTGTGCATACTCGACACGAAAAAGATGGTAGCTGTGAATTTTCTTGTCAGCAAAAACACGCCAGCCCTTTCGCTCAAAATAGTCCCGGAAATCCTCGCGCAAAAACACTCCCGCCAGCGTATTTTCATCGATGCCGACCTTCCAGTTATCGTTTGTCGCTGTTTCGTCAAAGACCATTGCGCGAAGAATCAGGCGATCTTTTTTTAAAAAACGTTTATCAAGACCGGCTTCATAGCGAAATGTTCCCCTTTTGGTTCCGTATTTTGCTTCGCAAATTACACCAAGGCTTTTGGCTGAAAGCAATTTTAAAAGCATGCCGCCATGCATGGCAACACCCTCGACCCGATTGTAATACGGATGCGTCCAAAAATTTATTCGTTTATATTCAGAATACGGATCATCGTCGAGCTTTTTATATCCGAATTGAGCACAAGCGGGAGCGACCACAATACCGGCAAATAATAGAGGCAAGAAAAGGAATATTTTTGGTATTCTCGCCAAGATCACCTCAAACAACTTTCAAAACAATCAATGTAATATCATCATATTGATCGGTTCCCTGGGTAAAAGAAATCACTTCGTCATAAATTTTGTTTTTTATTTCCTGTGCATCTTTATGCGAACTGGTACTAATCACTTCGTAAAGACGATCTTCACCGTATTCCATGGACTGTGCATTCAGAGCCTCGGTAATGCCATCCGTATAAAGAACAATCAAATCGTCGGGTGACAATTGCAACTCATGATCATGAAAATCAAGGTGCTCATCGATACCGATAATCGGGTCTCCCAATTTAATAAAGTTGCATTCTCCGGAACTCTTGTGCAAGATGGGATAGTTATGGCCGGCGTTGCAAAACCGGAACAGCCTGGTCTTTTCATCGAAAATTGCATAGAGAAAGGTGGCGTATTTTTCAGGTGCAGTTGTTCTCGTCAAATGGCGGTTAACATCCCTGACGACCTGGCTTGCGCTTTGGGAGTAAGGAGCTGTAGCCCGAAGAGAGGCCTGGAGATTGGACATAAGAATTGAACCGGGAATACCTTTACCGGATATATCGCCAATGGCAATTCCGAGCAGAGAATTGTCCAGGCGAATAAAATCGTGATAATCACCGCCGACCTCTTTTGAAGGAATATTCAAGGAGGCGATCTGAAAGGTTTGGCCTTCCGGGACGTCCAGCGGAAGGAGCATTCGCTGAATTCGTCCGGCAACAACCAACTCTTCCTGAAAATGCCGCTGTAGTCGGGCAATCTCGTACAGGCGCGAGTTTTCCAAAGCGATCGCCACCTGCAAACAAAATATTTCCATCATCTCAAGATCAGCAGAAGAAAACATTCTGTTATCCGTTCTGGGGCCAATGCTAACGATACCAATGAGGCGGTCCTGGTATTTGAGCGGTACGATCAGGAATGGCTTTAAATTGTCCATGAATTGCAATTCCTTTTCATCCGAAATCATAACGCGAATTTTATCAGCACGGACCGGCCTGGAATGAGAAGTGAGAACTGTAATAAATTCGCCATCGGGGGAAAATTTGACCGGCCTGAGAATCTGGCTCGCATCGGAAATATTCAGAAACAAGCCGTTGTCATCGGGAATTAAAAGATGGATGGGTTTTGCTCTCAGGTTTTCTTCCAGCGCTGAAATAATTTTCGTTTGCAACTTTTTAATATCAAATGTTGAAAGAATATCCTTGCTGAGTTGCATAAGCGTGTTCTTTTGCTGCGGACGAAAAATCTTATCCAACATTGCATTCAACAGGTCAAGCATGGGCTGCAAGAAAAACACAGCAATTAGCAAAAATATGATTTCAAAAACGGGCGTGTCCGTTTGAATGAATGACGAAAAGATTTTTTTTGTTTGTCCATACAAAAGGAGGAAAACGCCCACCAACATGCCGGTTGCGATTGAAAAAACAAGCCCTCTGCGAATGACGATGCGCGTGCTGAGAAAATGGTATTTTACAATAGCCCAGCCGACAGCAAATGTCAAAGAAATAACGGCAAGCAACGTTAACGTGTAACTCAAATCAAAACGTATCCGCATGGGTGTCGTTTGCGTTACTAAAAACGAAACGGCATAAATCACCGCACTGATGCTGATTCCCCAGAGCACAAAACCAACCTGTTTTCTCAAGCTCCTTTCGGATACTTTTTGATAGCCAACAAACATGGTGATCATTGCAGCCAAAACACAAAAAGTATTTAACACACTAAAAATAATAAAATGGTAACGATAAAAAACCCCCAATACCGAGACGAGAGAAGTCATAGCCAGCACAACAGGTCGAAGTAATGATCCGAGCACACCTGTACCTGAATCGAACAGAAAGAAAGCCCGAAGCACCTCATAGTCCGGGAAAAAGAGAACAAAGAAAAACCGTAAAAAGTATGGCGTAAAAATATAAAACGGAAGCGCGGGGTGTTTTTTGAAAATTGCACTCTGGCGGGGAAAGTTTAGCGAAAAATAAAAAAGATAGGGGAAAAAGAATTCCCAGATCATTGCAAATCGAAACAGAAAA
This sequence comes from Calditrichota bacterium, assembly GCA_013152225.1. Classification (GTDB taxonomy): domain Bacteria; phylum Zhuqueibacterota; class Zhuqueibacteria; order Residuimicrobiales; family Krinioviventaceae; genus Hydrothermomicrobium. The sequence continues at coordinate 2,232 of JAADGR010000519.1, read as the reverse complement.
AATTGATTCCAGCTATTCACGTTTTCACGGGGAAACAACGGTGCAAACGATACCAGCAAAGTTCCCAACGCCGCAAAAAGCAGCATGAACCCTGTGACGCGATGCAACCGGCTTTTGGGGTTTTCACGAAAGACGATAACAGCAAGGATGAAAATGATTGCGCCGACAATAAGAAAAGTTGTTGAAAGGATAAAAGTGAGACTCATGGTTCACTGGTTTTATGATGTTTAATGAGGATGACGTTTGTCCCGGTTTTATTAAAATTATATTTGACTTCATCCATCAGAGTTTTAACGATAAATATCCCGCGGCCACTGTCTTTATATAAATTTTCGGGCTGCAAAGGATCAGCAACCTCCTCAGGTTTGAAGCCACCCCCCTCATCGCGCACGTGGATTTCCAGCGTGCGATTTGAGATCACAAATTTCACAAACACTTTTTTGCTTTTTATTTTTTTATTACCGTGCAAAATGGCATTGGCCACAACTTCGGTGACGGCAATGGCTAAGCTATCCCGTTCATCTTCAGTAAAACCGAGCTGCAAAGCCAATTCTTCGGCTTTTCGCTCAACGGTCTGGATATGCCCGGGCTCACTTGGGATGACCATTTCATACGTTTTTTGGGGTGATTTGGTCACGTGATCCTCTAATTATCTCGGGAAGTTTTTTAAAAAAATCGAAAACATACTACAATATAATTGCTCATTAGCAAAGACGAACTCAAGGCTCCACGCCCAAAATCAAGAGCGGAACCGGCGGATTGTTACGTCCTTGACGCATCACATTGTAAACTTCCCCTTCAAAGTATGCAATGCCTGAAGACATTTGTGCTTGCATTTTTTTTGTGGGCAAAACTTCTATTCCCAAGTTTATTACTCCACCCGAATAAAACAACATGTGTTTTACAAACAAGTCATAGGCTACGAAAGGATATTTACCAAATTGTACTTCTACAGCTATCTTATCTTTGACAAAATCAGTTTGGTTATACGAAAATATTGGGGCTTTCTCTCCATGCTTTATTAAAAATTCCTTTTGCTCTTTTACGTGCATGGCAATCGATTTTTCCATTAGCTCCCTATTTAATGTTATGTAGTATTGATATCTGCTTTCTCTCCAATTATACATGGAAAAGTGTAAACCAAGAGCCTTATTGATTTCTTTTGGACTGTAAAGCTTTCGCCCAATTTTTGTTTTTTCTGTGCTGATTTTCGTCTTTAAAATGTCAGCATCTACGGATTTTATGATCTCTCGAATTTCCATGTACAATTTTTTGTGATGCACAATGAGATATTCTTCGCCATTCAAATGCGAATACTTTTGAGCTATTTCCATTTAAATGCTCCGTTCACTTAGCTTAACCATTCTTTTGGAATTCTCGCTACCTTGTCATTTGGAGAAGGTACATGAATTGGTTTGTTTATAGGCCTTATTTTCAAAGTCCCATTAAACAACTTGTCGATCCTTTCCTTCGCTATATCAAGATATTTTTTTTCTTTTTCAATACCAACAGCATTCCGATTATTTTTAATTGCTGCTATCAAAGTCGAACCAACCCCCGCATAAGGATCAAGTACCCAACTCTCCTCATTTGTAAGTGCAAGAATACACCTTTCAACCAATTCTATTGGATATTGACAAGGGTGTTCAGTTTTTTCGGGATGATTCGCTTTTACATTAGGAATATCCCAGAGTTCTTTCTCCCAATCATTAATAACAATCTGCCAAATGTCTGATGGGTTTTTCCCTTTAGGATTTCCAGACAATTCACCTTTTTTGGGTCCCTTAAAATATCTCTTGCCAGGATATTTTGATGGCACGCGTACATCATCAAG
>JAADGR010000519.1:0-382 GCA_013152225.1 Calditrichota bacterium | reverse complement strand
GATTTCGTGAACCAGAGTATAGTTTCATATCGCCCGGAAAATCTTTTAGAGGCATGGAGACCATGCCCAAAATGCCAAATAATTCTATTCCTTAGTTTTAATCGAAATTTTTTCAATATTTGATAATAATAAATATCAAGAGGAAAAACTTCTCCATTTTCAATATAGTTTCCAACCTGCCAGCATATACTCCCTCTGGAAGATGTAATGCGAATAAGCTGTTCGATTACTTCCTCCTGTTTCTCCAGATACTTCTCAATTGATTGTTTTGTTTCATACTCCTTCCCGATGTTATAAGGAGGTGAAGTAATTACCAAATCAAATTTCTCATCTTCAATATTTTTAAGATTCTCCAGAGTATCGCCCAAAATGAATTGGTATT
>JAADGR010000358.1 GCA_013152225.1 Calditrichota bacterium | reverse complement strand
TGTCGCTGGTTACGCCTTTGGCCATCCACACCGTCCGAAATCCCATGCCCTTTTTGATGTGTTCCGGCATGGAGTATGGGCGATGCATGTTTTGCTGTACCCATTCACGAAACGGTTCGATTCCCTCCGCCCATCCGTGTCGGCGAGGCGTGAGCCAGTAGTCGTCGCTGCGCCACACAGCACCCGGAGCAATATCCGTCCTATGGGCAAAAAGCAACCGCAGCTTGCCGGTCGCCTCCGACCGGTGCAGCATGATGGACGCCTGCGGGTCTTCCGGCTCCCATCGCCTGGCAAAAAGACTGAAGCCGCGATCAATAGCGCCAAAGTCCAGCCAATCCACCAGCTTTTGGCTGAATATTTTGTAACCGCCGCTCTTGTACTCCTTCCAGCCATTGCCGACGTGAAAGAGGCCGGTAGCGTAAAAAGGCACGGTTTCGGGATGCGGCTTGAGTATCTCGAACGGCCTGATCGTCTCCGTGCCCGTGCGAAACAAGGTTTTGTCCTCTCCGGCAAAAGGCAGCAAACCCATAAAATCTGGGAACAGCACCTGCGGGATGGCGTGCTGCGATTGGTTGTTGATCGAACAGTTCATGATGACGGATTTTCCATCCGCAGCAGCGCGGAATTGAATGGAAACGGATACCTTGCCCGAAAGATCGAGCGAGCGGCTGGCGCCGAGCGCATCCCAGGAGATGATGACGCCGTCGGCGCTTTTATCGATCATGGCGTTTTGCGAAAATCTTGAGGCGAGACGAAGTGGCTCGAACTCTTTGACTGGGTAGGCCATATCGATGATGGAAGCGTTGTCCGGCGAAGTTTCGAGCAGGGCGCCGATGCCGGGCATGGCAAGTCGCACAAGGCCGCCGGTGTTCCTGTCGATGGTGAAATATAGTCCGTTTAGACTGAAATCATAGGCGTCTGTATTGGCGGGCGTTTCAGCGCCGGCCTGCGTCGGAAATCCTGTGACGCCGAGCCAGGAGCAAAGCATCATTGTCCCCCACGCGGCCGCCCATTTCGCCAATTTAAAATAGAGCATATCGATCCTTTCCCGGTTACATTTCGCCAATATAAAAAATATTACTTGTCTTTCAAATATTTTTCGGTATCGTCGATCAACAGGATCTTTTACACCTTTGATGATGCTATCAAGGTTGTAAAGACGGTACGCAAGCTCCGAAAAAGTTTCTGGGCAACTACCACTTTTTCCCATGGCACTCAAAACAGGAAACTCGCACAGTCCCCCCTTTGAGATTTTTCCCATGACAGCTACTGCAATTGCTTAACGGATCATGTAACCCATTCTTGTGCACAGCACCATTTTTGCTTATCTTATGATCCGACGGCGGATGATGCTTTGATTTGCTGTTTGTTGGGAATCGACAACTGAATGAAATTGCGATAAAAACCATCGAGATAATAATTGTTCTTTTCAGCATGTGTCTTCTTTCTTTTACAATGAATTTGATTTATCCCAAAAGGGGTATAACTACAACCTGAAGCTTGAACGTTATAGAATAGTTCAAGATTTTCCTGCAAGCGTGGTTGTAGCGGATGATAGAGATGATATTGAATAGCGATGTTGTTCAAGGAATGTGTTTTCACACCATTCAAATTCAAGCGGTATTCCAAATCTGTATCCTCGCCAATAGATGGCAATTCATAGCGTTCATCAAAGCCGTTGATGTCTAGCAGATCACTTTTGTGGAGAGAAAAATTGCTGCCGAGCAGTGTGCGATTTTTTTTGTTGATCAATCTCCGAATTAAAGGGTTGGAGATGTACAATCCTTTTTCTGCATACCTGGTTTTGCCGCATATACTATTCAGAAAAAATTGCCTGAAATGAGTGTCCATATAACTATTTCTTACCTGCTGGGGTGTTATGCGGCTGCTGATTTTATGAGAAAGATTAACGCGGCGACCTGTAAGACATACCTTCTGTTCCTGGTGATCATAATGCTCGCGAATAAATTCCTTGTGCAGTATGCAATCTCCATCAATGAAAATCAAATAAGGGCTTTTCGCCGCCGTGATCGCCCGGTTGAGGATTTTATTTTTACGAAATCCCAGGTCCTCTTGCCAGATGTATTGCGTCCGGAAAGGTACTGGATGCCGTAATTTCCCCACTTCTTTTTTGACAGCTTCTTCCGACCCGTCGTCCGCAATAATAACTTCAAAATTATCGTATGTCTGCCGCTCAAGACTGGCAAAGACAAGGCGTAAGTAATCGATACGATTGTAAAAAGAAATGATAACAGATATGGATGGCATGGTCAAAGCACCTTCTATTAAATTACCGTTCGAAATTATTTGGATTTTTTAATCGTTCCCTAAAAATCGACTCTATTTGGGACATCATGCGATCAATTGTAAAGTTTGCGAGCATTCTATCCCTTCCATTCTCACCCATGAGAACAGCCATATTTTTATCTTGCAAGATCGTTACAATCGCTTTTGCCAATTTTTCAGGTTGGTGAACGGGCACTAAAAGGCCGGTTTCGCCATGCTGCACAATTTCCGGGATACTGCTTGCATTTGTTGCCACAACAGGCTTTGCCGCTGCCATGGCTTCGATTAAAACATAACCGAATCCTTCCGCTTTCGATGGCAGGATCAGCAGATCGATGGCTTTCATAATGGCTGGAATGTCTTTTCGAAAACCAGCGTAGATTATCTCTTTTGTCAAGCCAAGTTTGCTTCTTTGTTCCAAAAGATAGTCCTCAAGATTGCCCTTGCCGACAAAGAGGAATTTGGTGTTGGGCATTGCCTGCAAAACAAGAGGGATGCTTTTAATAATATCTTTAATGCATTTCCGCTCATCAATTTGTCCAACAAATCCGACGAGATGTTCTCCGGGGCTGATACCAAATTCTTCCCGAATTCTCATCCTGTCATCAGTTGCAGTTAGATAGGCTTCGGGCTGAATACCTTTATAGACAACTTTAATTCTTTCAGCCTGCAGCCAGGGCGCATTCTTGAGCAAAGTGTTTTTTGTTGACAAAGAATTAGCCAGGATATAGTCGGCTAAAAAATTGTATGTGAAGCGATAGCGAAGTTTGTTTTTCAACGGATAATCCACTTCTCGTGAGGGGATAACTGCTTTCACACCGGCTAATTTGGCTGCAATACCGCCAAATCTTAATTCTTTATCCATATTGGTACACAAAACATGGATGTCTTTTTTCCGCATGAGACACCATATTTTCCGGATAACAATCGGATCAAAATCGCTGCGCATTTTGACGGGCACGACATCGAAACCTTCGGCCCTGGTGTTTTTCTCAAGAATAGTTTTGGGCCGACAGACAAGCGTGACCTGATGACCGCGGTCCTGAAGGCCGTGCATCACATCCATCAGCCAGACTTCTGCACCGCCCCACATCCGGATGGAGTTTATGAAAAGAATGTTCAGTTTTTGCACTTTCATCCCCTTTTAACGTTCTCTCTTTGCTTTTTGCAAAAGCGCTCTAACTTTGGGATTATCAGGTCTCAGAGTTAATGAATATGACCATTCTTTTATAGCTTCTGAAAGCAGACCTTTTTTATAGCACGCAATTCCTGCATTTATGTGAGCTTCTGCAATGTTCGGATTAATCGAAATAGCCTGTAAACTATAATCGAGCGATTTATCATATTTGTGCTTGAGTAAATACTCATAACCAAGATTTGTCAGTTTTTCGGCAGAGATCTGCTCGGAAATAACGTTTTGATTCAGAATCTGTCTTTCAGCATCTGTTGTGACAAGTGATGCGGACTTGCCCAATGAAATCTCCAGACCAATGCTGAGCGTGTGATCTGTGAATTTCCGGCGCGGTTCATTGGAAAAGTCTTTTTGAAAATAATAGCGTGAATTCAATGAGATAAATTCGCCAAAATCCTTTTTCAGACCTATCATCGCAGTGTTGATGAGGTCGTGTCGATGAACAAAAGCATTATTGCTCAAAGGCCTTTTTTTAAATTTCCGGGCGCTTAGCCTGTTAAAAAACTGCAGCTTAATGCCATTGCCGATTCTACGCTGTGCATAAGCATCCAGAAATGGCGCTGAATAACGATAGCCGGCGTTATTAGACGCATTAAGCTGATAACCGATCTTGATATAGCCCAAGGTTTTAGGATTGATAAGATGCAGCCAACTCACTGCTGCAGAATGAAGGATGTCTTTTTGTTTGGTCAGGGAATTAATTAAAAGTCCTGAATAAAAGCGTTGGCGTGCATAGAATTCAAACGTAAATAGTGTCGCAGGACTCCTTGTCCACTTGAACTTTACGCCATTGCGGTTTTGTGTATATGAAGCAAATTTAAAAGCTGAATGTGCGGTCATTACGTCGGGTTGATTTGAGTTGTTAAAAATGCCATACAATTCAGCCGCCCAACGAGTATTAAATCGGTGTGTCAAACTCAACAAACCCCAATGGGAACGTGTATTGAGAAATGATGTCGATACAAACCGCTCAGTGCCGAACCGATACATTCCAACAATCTTTGTTGACAAAGATAAAGGATATTCGATTGTCAATGACGGGTAAACACCACCATAAAGATCACGTTGCCTGGAACGCAGCCTGAGAATGTTGGAATCAAAACGATTGAGATTATAAAGCGATAATCTATAGCCAAACCGATTTAAAAACGAAACTGACGGGATGCCGGCATTCGTGTGATTCCGGGCAAAGCCAACAGTGCAGCTTATGAAAAGAATCGTCAAAATAAAGTGCATATAATATTTTTTCATGATAATCACCTCCAAAATAATTCCAGAAAAAATGCCGGAAGCAAAGTGCCTTTAGAAAATTAAAAGTTCACGATACCTTAATGATTCCCTTCTTCCTGCCCTTCAAATTGATGGGTAGAACCGCCGGGGCCATCAAGGTCTGGACCTTCTTTGCCTTCTTTTTCCGGGCCTTCGAGTTCGTTACCTTCGATGTCTTGCCCTTCGATGCCTGTTACTGAACTTGGACTTGATGTCGCAGAATTGAGAGCAGTAACCGAGGTTTTTAAAAGTGCTTTTTTGGCAGATGGATTCACCATCAACATCTGTTGATTGCCTGTCGCTGATTGATCCACACTTGCGACTGATACCTGTGATGCCGCAGCAAAAAGTTGCACATCGCTGATTGCTTGTGCGTTAGCTTGAGAAACCAAACCTACTGCCATAAACGAAAAAGCGATAAGAGCCAATCCGAGTGCTTTTCTCATAACTATCACCTCCTCTCTTCCCTTGCGGGGGATAAATTGTATAAGGGCATTCTCAGACACCCTGCTTCCAGAACTTGTAAATGGAGATTGTAATTATTTCTTTAAATCTTCATCAAAGAAACTCTCAAATGCTGTGCCAACCCATAGAAATAGTTACTGTATTTATTAATTCATAATTTACAACAACTTGGAGTTTAACTAATGTGCACTGTTTTTCCCGGCTGGTGGAGTAGCTGCCAGTATCTTGACAGAAAAAAGTGTAAAACTCTATAAACCAAAGAAAAACAAGCGCAATGCACCGTCAAAATCATAACGGGCTTGAGTTAAAAATCTAACATTTGGCTTTGAAATTTGAAAGAAGTGATTTTGCGGGAGGGTAACGACTAAGTTACTATTGTGGTCAATATTGATTGGTACAAACTTTCCATTTTTTGGGCATTTATTCGCCAGTCGTATCTTGCTTTCACAAATTCCCGGCCCTTGCGCCCCATTCTTATCCTTAGTTCCGGATATTTAATTAATACTTCCAACTTGTCTGCTAATCCATGAACATCTTTTGACTCGACCAAAAAGCCGGTTTTTCCATTTTTGACAACTTCGGGCAATCCTCCTATATTAGAGGCAATAACAGGAAGTTCGCACGACGCTGCTTCTATAGCCGCAACTCCAAAAGATTCAGGAACGATAGATGGAACGACGAAAATATCCATTTTATTTAAAAGTTCAGGTACTTTACGATTGTCAATAGTACCTAACATTTCAACACGGTTTTCGATTTTTAACTCTTCACATAATGCTTTTAATCTAAAATGCTCGGAACCATCACCAGCGATAAGCAGTCTCAAATTTGCATGTTTTTGGGTTAGAAAAGAAAAAGCTCTGAGTAAATATTCGACTCCATAGCCTTTTTCCAAATTTTTAACAATGCCGATAGTTATATTTTCTGATTTTTTTCTTTGGGGACTAAACATATCTGTATCTACGCCAAAAGGGATCGTCAGCACTTTTTGCCCATTGTTTGAATATTTTTCGGTCTCCCGGGTCAGAACGTTACTTGTCGATGTGCAGTAATCAGCTTGGTTGATAATTAATTTTATCATCAGCTTGTGCAAAATAGATTTTTTCGGAAAATTAAAAATATCGCTCCCCCAGGTCGACAAAACAAACGGATGAAAAGAGGCATAAGCACCCATAAGACCGTAAGATGAAGCCCAATGGGCATGCAGGATGTCTGGAGCAATTTCCCTGATAATACTTTTTATTTTTGGGGGGTAGAGCAAATAGCCAAGCTTTGCAAAAGTTGATGCTGTCGGTCTCGTAGAATGAGGGACTCGTATATGGATTGGATGTAATTTTGCGCCGGGGATATATGACTCCTGAAAGGATATCAAATGAACGTCGTGCTTCCTTTTTGCAAAATACTCGACCCATTTTTTCGTGTGAATACTTTTTGCATCAGCTAAAAAACAAATCTTCATAATTGGTCTTCTATCGTCTGAGCTATTTTTTTTGATAAAACAACAAATTCTTCTACTTTGAAAATGAAAACCAGGCTAACAAAGATAATACTTCCCAGGCCAATTGCGAAGCCAATTCTAAAAATAAGCGATATACCACCCATATAATTGATCGCTAATCGGCCAATTCCGAAACTAATAATCGAGAGGACGGAAATTTTTACCAAAGTAAAGACGATCCTCTTACCATCTATATTTCCTATTTTTTTTCGTAAGAGCAACGAAAGCAGAGTAACATTAAAAATAGCCGCCAATGACGTTGAGAGAGCTAAACCTTGGAGCATAAATATTTTCACGAGCCAGATTGACAAAACAACTTTTAGTATAAGAGCAAAGAAAGTTGATATCAACAAGGTCACGTTATTATTCATTGCATAAAATATTTTTATCAAAATGACATGAACGACAAAAGCAGCCAGGCCGATAGTTAACATTTTCAAGGCAGAGGAAGTCAAAGCGGTAGCATGTTGATTAAAAGCACCTCTTTGAAAGAGTAACGTTACAATTTCGCCGGCAAAAAAAAACAATATTAATGCTATGGGAATTGTGATGGCTAAAACAAATCTGACTCCTTTTGAATATAACTGGATCAAATTTTTCTTGTCTTTGTTGGCGGCATACTCGGCCAATGACGGAAATATCGATGTTGCCATTGTAATACCCAACACAGCAATTGGCAAATGATTGAGCGTACTGGCGTAACTTAGAGCAGAGATGCTACCTTCTGGTAAAAATGCTACAAAAGAGCGATCAATCACTACGTTCAATTGTCCAATTGTTTCAACAATAGTAATCAGCAAAAGCGCAGAGAATGTATTTTTCAAGAGCCGGTCATGAACATCTATGAAAAATTTATATGGAGGACGACTTTTGGTAAAAATCCAGAATACTGTTAATAACTGAAAAAAGTAGCCAATTAACCAACCCAGCGCCAACGCCAGCGCCGCCATGGAATTGGTCAGAAAAATAACGCTGATAATTGTCATGACATTTAAAAACAGAGGTGCAATTGCCGGCAGCAAGAAATGTTTATTTGCATTCAGTACACTTTTAAAAATTGTGAAAAGTCCGGCAAAAAAAACAATTGCGCTCAAAACTCGCAACAAGCGGATTGCTTGAACGAGTTGTTCAGAATTTAACGAAGGAGCATAAGATCGGATAACGAATGGTGCAAAGGAAAAAAGGGAAATACTGACGAGAAAAGATATGCATGCGAATATATTGAGAAAATTTAAAAAATAGGTCCACGCACTATCATCACCCTGAGATATTTTTTCCTTCATATATACGGGAATAAAAACACTTGGTAGTGTATATAGAAAAATACTGGCAAGCATGGAAGGAAACGTGAGACTAACCAGAAAAACATCATAAGTGAGGCTTGCCCCTAAAAAATGGGCAATAACCATTTCTCTGACAAATCCTAAGACGCGGCTCAGCAAAGCGGCAAGGATTAAAATTGTAGAGGCTTGAAAGACAGTTTGCCTGGAAAACATATCAGTTTATTTGTTTATATAGTTCACATTTATCTGACTGTGACGAATTCTGTTGCTGAAACAAAGTGCCCAGCGACAGGGCCATACCGATGGAAATCCAAAATAGCGTGACGGCTTCGGCATCCCCAAAGGTCCAGTCGAACAGGCCGTTCGCGCAAAAGCCCCAAAACGAAGCAAAAAGTCCGAGAGCCAGGGCAGAGAAATATTTTTGCTCTGTGGGGATTCGTTTGAAAATATGAAATTCGACAAGAGCAATTTTAACAAGCATGTACAAGAATACCAGAAAACCGACCAGGCCGAAATATAACAACACCATAATATAGTTGCTATGGAAATGACCGATCGTAAAAACATCCGAAGTTATATCATCCCCGGGTTTGGCATATTTGCGATGTATTTTGCCCAGGTCTATCCAACCAAAACCAATTATCGGATGGTCACGGAACATTTCTATAGCATCTTGCCATTGTTGCAGACGAACCTGTGTGGTATGCAAGGACAGGTCGGTAATACTGAAAACACGTTTCTCTAATTTTAATAACGGGTTGTTTTTTACTGCTTCATCTCTATCATTGAATTGCGTTTCTGTTTTAGATGACGATGATGCTGACGAACGTTGATGATAAATAGCAATTGTTAAAGTAAAAAGGCCAATCAGGATGATGACAACTGCAGGCCATACTATCGACTTTTTCACTTTTAGCAGAAAAATGACAAACAAGCCCGATAGAACACCAATATAGGAGCCTCGTACCATGGAAAGCAAAAGCGAAAAAAGTTGCACAGATGCCGCGATACCATATATCACTTTCTGCTTGCCACGAGTGCCGAATAAGAACAGGCTTGTTGTTATCAGAAAAAAGATGACCGACATCGCACCCCAGGTCATGGTAACAGATTGTGTAGAACGCACACGGATGGCATTGTTGGTAAAATACATGATCAGGCCATATAGTGACATAATAGCTGCTGTAAACACAAAAGTATGCGCCAGAGTACGCAGCCGTGAAGTGGAGCGGATATTTTGAAAAAGTACGTAAACAATGACTATCAGCAAAATATTTTTTAAATTTCTAAAACTGGCAACAGGTTCTATGGAAAATATAGTGCCAAGTATAGCCGCCAGGATAAAAAATAAAAAGGCCAATTCCAGGCCGGTTCTATGGATTTCCCATTTTCGATTTAACGCCATTTGGACAATCCATAGCACAACAAGCAAGCCGATGGAAATCTGAGTCCCGGCAATGGAAACCAATGAAAAGAAAATAAAAATGTATAAAACGGCTTGCAAGATAGTATCAAGTAAAGATACGATTCGGGCACGTTTTTCAGCGGTGATTATTAAATTAGACATATTTTTTTCCTTTCAAAATTACATATTATTTATATAAAGGCCAAACAAAAAGGAACTCATCTGATAACGATAAAAGCCAAGATTTGTGTAATTTTTTTCATAGTTATATTGAATTTCAATCCCCAGGTTTTTATAGACTTTGATTTTTAAAATATTAGACAAAAAGATCAATCGGTCTTGACGCTTTGGCCCCCTTTTGTAGATACGCCAATAGTGAAAATTTTTCAGTTGAGCAAGATAAAAAATCATAAAGGACATGCGTGAATTTATTTTGAATAGTGTAGATAGGGATGCCTGGTGCTTCAGATAACCAAAGTCAGAGTCTTCGGCTAATAATTCTTCCGTGTTCTCGTCCCCGACGTGCTCTCCTGTTTGATCAAAATCAGGATTGTCCGGAATATCATTTTCCAGCTTGTAGGTGAAACTTGAAAATATTTTGCGTTTCACAACTTTTTCAAGAAAGAGTTGTAAAACGAACCGATTTCCGTTTTGATTAAGTACCTGGTTTGCAGCAGTGCTGCCTGGATAGAGATTACCCTGATGCTTTTGGAACTCCATTTTAAGCCCGAGGCGGGTATTGCTGTTGACCGGGCCGGCCAACCTGGCATAGATTCGATGACTTTTATAATTCTGATATGAACCGGAGTTGGGATATGTTTTTATCCAGTTTTGATACCCGAAAGTTACTCTTTGTAAAATTGGGCCTGGCATACTCAGATAGGCGTTTAAAATATTTCTTCTATAGTTGTATAGATGCGAGTATGGATAGAACCGAGCATGGAGCTCATTGTTTATATGCAACCTGACATTGGCATAAAGGTTGTTTTGCCAGGAAGCGTACAAAATATGATCGTGTCGATGATACGTCTGGTATCGTGCATAGCGATAATTGCGAAGCTCATAAGATATATCCCAGCGTCCTCTTTGGCTCGTTCGCTGCCGGTATGCTGCATACAGAAACATGGTGGAACGGAAATCGGCTATTTTTAGCGAGTCGGGGACTCGTGTGATATTGTTGCGATAGGCGCCATTTATCTTGCCTCTGATTGAAAACGTATTATTCTTTTGTGCCCAACAGAAATGAGGAAAGAGAAGCAAAGAAACCATGCCACTCGCCGCTAAAAAAACATAGAATTTTCTAGCCATAGATTATCCTACTTTTTATTTTCCGTCGCATTTCGAAATATTTCAATCTTGTTCTTTAAAGTGTCTGCATCAGCACCCATCTCATTGATGTGCTGCTCTAATTCCCGAATCTTTGTGTCAATGCCATCCACTCGATCTTGAAGTTCATCTACCCGGTTACGGTCAAAAAATTCCTGCTCATCATCGATTGCCAGTTTTAAATCGGTATAAAAACTCAGCATTTCCTGGTAAACCTTGCGATCCTTTTTTAGTTCTTCCAATCGTGCCTTTTGTTGCCGAATGGTACGTTCCAGACTAGCTAGTTTATCCTGCAAAATTGCCATTTTCATCTGAATTCTTTTGGGAGTGTCGCCAGCTTCAACATGTAGATTTTTCCACTCTTCATCGATGACTTTTATCGTCTTTAATCGATTATAATAATCCGCCTTTTCCTTTTCTAATTTTTGAATAGTCTCAAACCCGAGCGAACTGCTTTTCTTTTTAATAACTGCTTTTTTCTTCACTAACAGATATTTTTGTATTTCCCGATCGATTTCCTGAACTGCTGTTTGGTATAAGAACTGTAGTCTCTGTTCCAATGTATTGATCTGTCTTTCCTGCTTTTCAAGCTG
>JAADGR010000228.1 GCA_013152225.1 Calditrichota bacterium | reverse complement strand
GAACGCGGACTGCCAGGCGCGCATTAAAAAAGAGGGCCTCAAAAACGAAGAAGATCTGCAAAGCTATTTTATCCGGCGAATTGAAAAGTTTCTCAATTCAAAAGGAAAAACGTTAATCGGCTGGGATGATTTTCAAAAACGGATGCAGCCGTTTTATCAAAGACTGGCGGACCTGGATGTTTTTTTCCGTGTGCCGCCGCCGGTAGGGATGGCGCGATATGCGGTTGTGGAAAAAGATAAAAAAATAACACTCACGAATCCGGCGGGATACGGCACAATTCGTTATACAGCAGCAAATTATTCATTGACGGCAAACCTGTTGTGGATAATAACGGCTCTCACGGCAAGCTGCAAAATTCGGGTGCGATTTCTCTGACAAAGGGAATGCATACCATCCGCGTCGATTATTTTCAAAATACCGGCGGGCAAGAACTTGATGTTCAATATGAAGGAGCAGGTGTTGCAAAACAGACAATTCCTGCTGAAAAATTGTTTCACAAAAAGAAATGAGTGATGATAATTTCTGCGAGCCGGAGAACGGATATTCCGGCTTTTTACAGCACATGGTTCATCAACCGCATCAGAGCGGGATTTTGCGAGGTAAAGAATCCATTTAATTCCCGGCAGACCTCGCGAGTTTCGCTCTTGCCGCAAGATGTCGACGTCATCGTTTTCTGGACGAGAAATGCGCTGCCGCTGATGCAGTATCTCGATGAACTCGACCGGCTTGGCTATTCGTACTATTTTTTGTACACGGTTACGCCGTACGAACACGACCTGGACGGAAAGAATCCGTCCCTGCAAAAGAGGATTGATGGATTCATAAAACTCGCGCGCAAAATCGGCAGGGATAAAGTGCACTGGCGATACGATCCCATTGTCATCGGTTCAAAGCATGATCTTCAATACCATGAAGAACAATTTTTCCAGTTAACCGAAAAGCTGCATGATTTTACCGAAAGTGTTATCATTAGTTTTGTGGATTATTATAAAAAAACATTGCGAAATATGGCCGGGCTCGATGAGGACTTTGTGCAAAATCCTGAAGAACTGCCCGGCTTTGGAAGTTTTGTCCGCAATCTCGTCGGAATAGCCAAATCAGCAAATTTGCAGATATTCAGTTGCGCGGAAACACGCGATCTGCAGAAATTTGGGGTTCGGCCGGGCAAATGCATCGACGATAAACTGATTCGTGATGTATTTGGAAAAGTCGTTTCAAGCCGAAAAGACCCCGGACAAAGAAAAGAATGTCACTGCGTCGTGAGCAAGGATATTGGTGCTTATGATAGCTGTCTTTACGATTGCCGCTATTGCTATGCATCATCAAACCTTGGCGCGGGGGAAAAACGATTTTTACGACATGATTCCAATTCGGCGAGCTTGGTTTAGAAGCGAAAACATAACCGCCAAGGCGCAAGCCTTTTGCCGCTTGCATTTGGCTTATCTTTTGCCGTTCGGTTCATTCTCAGGTGGAGAGGACTTTGTGTTTATTCAAACTAGTTATATTCATTATACTTCTGAAAATAATAAAGTGAAAACGTATGCGTCATGTTTGCTTTTTGCAACATGAAGGTTGAGAATTTACAACATTTTCAAATTTTCGCTAATTGGGAGAACTCTAAATGCCTAAAGCGCAAAAGGATACTTTTCGGGATAAGGGACAAACGATATTAATAGTTGATGATGACCCTTATGTCCGTAGCAGCTTGATGGATATTTTAGATTATCAGGGATATAATTGCCTGGACGCCGGGGATGGTAAGTCAGCGCGAGATATTATAGATAAAAATAATATAGATTTGATTTTGCTTGATCTTCGTTTACCTCGACTCGATGGAATGGAAGTTTTAAAACAAAGCTTGGATCTCAAACCGGACGTTCCCGTCATAATGATCAGTGGCGAAGGGACGATACAACAAGCTGTCGAGGCGACAAAATTAGGGGCATTCGATTTTATCGAAAAACCGCTGGAAGCGGAACGGATACTTATTACAATCCGCAATGCGCTTAAAAAGCGAGATTTGCAAATTCAGAGGGACTATCTGCTTGAAGAGGCAAAAAGCAAATATCAAATGGTTGGAACCGATGCGAAAATTCAGCAAATATTTTCTCTCATCGATCAGGCAGCAGCAGTGGATACCAAAATTTTAATAACGGGAGAAAGCGGCACAGGCAAAGAATTGGTTGCTCGCGCAATACATCATAGAAGTAACAGAGCCGCCTTTCCGTTCATTACTGTCAATTGTTCGGCCATTCCTGAGACACTCATCGAGAGTGAGCTTTTTGGCCATACAAAGGGAGCTTTTACCGGCGCAACAACGGCGAAGATTGGAAAATTTGCTGCTGCGCACGGTGGTACCATCTTGCTGGATGAAATAGGCGATATGAGTTTAATGGCACAAGCTAAAGTTCTCAGGGTGCTCGAACATAATGTGATCGATCCGGTTGGAGATGATTCTTCGATTAAACTAGACGTTCGTATCATTGCCAGTACAAATAAAAATCTCAAAGAAGAGGTCGAAAACGGTAATTTTAGAGAAGACCTGTATTATCGCCTTAACGTCCTTCCCATTCATATTCCTCCTTTGCGGGAAAGAAAAGGGGATATCAAAATTTTGTCGGAATTCTTTTTGAGCATGTTTTCGGAACAACACGAGAAAAAGAAGCCGGAAATGTCGCCCTCCGCATGGAGGGTTTTTTTGAATTATTCATGGCCGGGTAATATCAGAGAGTTAAAAAATATTATTGAGCGATTGGCCATATTATCCCACTCTGATTTTATTGATAGCCAGACCGTGACAAGTTTGATGAATATGAGTGAAAAAGAGGAAAAAATAAAGAGCGGCAAACTATCTTTACAATCCGCGAGAGCAGAATTTGAAAAAGAGTTCATTATCTCCTCCCTTATCGAGAATGACCACAAAATTAACGAAACAGCCAAAGTTTTGGGTATACAGAGAAGTCATTTATGGCGAAAAATGAAACAATACGGAATCGAGTAATATCTTACAGGCTCGAAAAAAAATCCGAAAAATTTTCGATCAAAATTAGTTTTTGTCTTTGAAATTTGTAAATTTTTATTACATTAATAATAATGGAGATAACCGTGATCAGATATTTTCGTAATAGGACATTGCCCGCGAATGATATCCCAGTATCGAAAAATTTGCCTGGTCTTCTTGCTGCCTCTTTCTTTTTTATTCTTCCATTGCTACACCAAGCTTGACCCGCGTTCGTATCCTTTCAAAGTCCAAAAAATTACCCAATTAGCAGCATACAGTTATTCAGTCGATCTCGAAGGAGATGGTTGGAGCGAAATTATTACTGCGAATCCGACCAGAAGTGGAAAAATTGCTCCTAATATTATAATCAGTAGCTCATTTTTAGGTGTTTTGGAACAGATCAATTTTAGAGGTGAATTAATACTTCCGCTTTATTTTCTCGATGTGAACGCGGATGGGAAACAAGAAATATTAGTGCCCATCGTGCGGAACGATTCTCTTTTGATTCGCTTTGTTTCACACAAGGGCAAAAAGCTCAAGGCAATTTACCTTACAGCCGGTAAACCGAGAATTGATGATGGCGATACCTTAAGCTGGGATCCGAAGATAAGTGCTATTTCTCTTCTGGATGTGAATCGAGATGTTGAGAAGGACCTGGTAGTCATCCTTTGTACCGGCCTTGCCCGATACCCCAGAGGAATATTTGCCTACAACCTGCAAAGCGGAGAACTGTTAGGCAAGCGCCTCATGGGTGCGGCAGTAGAAAAACTTTTCATCGATGACTTTGATCGTGATGGGACTGAGGATATGATAATCGCAAGCGGCGCGCCCAACAATGGAGCCGTTGCTGGCGGTCTGAATGATTCGACTTCCTATCTTCTGTCTTTTAATACTGCGATCCCTTTTGAACTAAATTGGCAAAGGGAAACGGGAAACCGATATAATGGGGAAAATTTCATTTATGCAGACATGGATAATGATGGAAAGAAAGAATTGTTTGGCTATTCTGTTTCAAACTCCGGTAATCCGAAAAAAACGGTTTTTCGTTATTATAATCCGCTGAACGGCAGAATCAATTATGAAATGCCCACCGGAGAATATTTCATTGACGCATTGCCTGTCGACCTTAACCATGATAAGAATATGGAGATCATCGCCACTGATGGAAAGTCGCATCAACTCTGGATCTATGATAACAAGTTCAAACTAATAGAGAGCAAAAATATTGGTTATCAAATTGATGCCATTCGACAAATTCCTGATATCAACGAAGACGGCGACCCGGAAATAGGCATTCTTATTCCCAATGGCCTGTTGATATATTCAAAAAAAATCCATGTTGAATGCTTTTTGCCTCACGTCAATTCTGGCCTTCAGGTGGTTCGCCAGGGATATAATCAGGCTCCTCTTTTTTTTGCTGGTTCTCCTACAGGAAATATCCTGACAAGAATTGTCATAAATAAACCCTTCTGGTTCTTTAGATATGGTCGCTCCGTGGGGATAATTCTCCTCGTTTGCCTCCTCTTTGCTGGCCTTTATTATTTTCGGCACGCTCAACAAGAGAATATCCTTATAGGCAAGATTCAAGACATTTTGTTGGAAACGAATGATCGTGGTATCCTTTTATTGGGTCAGAATGGACGCGTTATGAGAATGAATGAACTTTTTCTCCGTTTATACACGACGTGTACAAACGGTGTTAAAAAGGGAACACCGTTGGAGCAGATCGTCTCAGTCTCCCAACTTTCAACAACGATTTCATCCCTGACAGCTCTCCCGCCTCGCAGAAGAGAGATGACCATAGATTACATCGTCGATGGTTATATAAAACCGCTTGAAATCATAGCAGAGCCGGTGCGCGTGCGCCACCAACGCAAGAATTTCTGGCTTTTGAGTTTTGCCGATTGTTCCCGGGATATCGAAAACCAAAAGAATAAAACCTGGGCAAAGATGGCCCGGCGTGTGGCGCATGACATTAAAAATCCACTGACGAGCATCCTCTTATCTCTCCAAAGATTACAATTAGAGTATTACGACAAGGGGCCGGAGAATGCGAAGGATTATGATGTCTATACCACAAGAATCATTGAGCGCATTGAAGCGTTGCGCCGGATGACGCGAAATTTTATGAAATTTGTGAACATTGAAAAACTGAATCTGGTGGAGACAAATTTTTATGAATTTTTTGAAAAAACGGTTTTTTCGATCCAAAAGGGTTTACCTCCTGATATAGTGCTCGAAACAGACGTTGGACAAAATTTGCCGCCCGTTCGGGTCGATCCCGAGCAAATTAAGGTTGTGTTTGACAATTTAGTTGCAAATGCCGTCAATGCCATGCCGGAAGGCGGGAAAATTGTGATCTCTGTACATCTTGAAAAAGCCTTGCTATTGAATGGAGCAGAAAAGCCCCACGATTACCTGGTGATTGAGGTGAAAGACATCGGCGTAGGCATTCCGAAGCAAGATATGGACAAATTGTTCGAGCTGGATTTTTCACAATCGACAGGAGGCACCGGCCTGGGGTTGGCCATGGTAAAAAAAATTGTGCAAGATCATGGCGGGCATATTGAAGTGGAAAGCGAGGTAGGGGCCGGGTCTGTTTTTTCAGTTTATTTACTTATCTAAGCCTTATTCACGTAATAATTCCTCAAAATTGAACTAATCACTTATTTCCTTTCGTTGCTGTGAGTTGTTGCATAAATTTAACCTAAAACAATTGTAAGGTCTCCTTTTTTAAACTCTCCTTTTTCCGTCATAATAAAAGTCCCTTCTAATCCCTTGTTTTCAAATGAACTACAGGATGTTGGATAATGAAAGTCTGCCTGGTATGAGAATTGCCTGATTTGAGAAAAAAGAAAACAGCAGCGCTTTGAATAAAGGAGGAAACAATCATGAGGAAGTGTTTTTTTACCATTCTTTGCTGGGCTTTAATTGTTTTTGCTGCATCAGGAATGAAGGTAAGAGATACGAAACAACGCATTGAAGGCAACTCTCCCTACCTAACAAATGATTTCCAGGTCCATAATATAGGGACGCTATGGAACACAGTGACAAATTTTGGAAGATATGGCGACCCCCAGCTAGTAACTTCTTCGCTGGAATGGCCCGGAGGGAGTAAAGTCTATTACCTTTGGGAGGGCCGTTTTTGGGTTGGGGCGAAAGCGAACGGAAATATCCTTGTTTCCCAGGCGAATTATGGAGATTATGAATGGCGTGCGAGCGAAGGGAGTCCTTTTGAATTTGGACCCGGAAAATCCATGCTTGATAGCTATGTAGAGTTTGACGATTTGCGCCTGCAAAACTCGCTAGGCATTAAAGTTTTGCAGCGAGGCCTGTCGTGGGCCGGGAGCAAGTATGATGATTTTATTGTTTATGAATACGACGTTATTAACGTGGGTGAAAATACCTTGGATAGTCTGTTTATCGCCTGGGTTTACGATTGTGATGTCGCGGCCGGGGCTGATCCCACAGATCCGAACATTGATGATCTGGTGGACTTTGACGGCTGGCATAGCTCGGATTACAGTGATTGGCACGGAGTGCCGGCAAATTTGGAAATCAGTGGCCAATGGTATATCGATATCGTTGAAAACATTGACAAAAATGGAAACGGTAAACTGGATGGCTATGATGAGTATGGAGTCCCCTACGGCGATCCTTACAATCCGCGTCATGATTCGGCAAAAATTCATTCGGATGGCTATCCTGATGAATGGCAGGTATTTGTCAAAGACAATGGTGACACGTTGCTCGTTCCGCGAGGTATGTCTTACATGTATGATAGCGACAATCCAGAAACGCCGGAAGAGGATACAGGCGAACTTGATTTGCCGACCCCTGTAACAGGTTATGTTGGCGGGCGGTTACTCTATACGGACAAAAAGCCCTACGGCGAAACGAGTGATGATACGGCCATCCGACCGTATGTCCACCAGTGGTGGGACTGGAAAGGCGACCCCAAAAATGATGTTGAAAGATACCAGTATATGGCCGGCATTCATCCTTTCAGTGGCGGTAAAAAGTTTATCCCGAACCCCAATGCTTTTGGGGCCGGTCCATTTGATTACCGCTGGCTGTTAAGCACGGGTCCGTTTGATGCGTTTGCACCCGGGGACACGCTGCGTTTCATTTATGTGGAAGCAGTTGGCAAGGGGCTTCGCGGCTTACGAGAAAATATGGACAATGCCATGAAAGCATATTACAGTGGCAGCACCCATAGTGATCCGCTTCATCCGAGTAATCAGCACCAAGATACGCACTGGCAAATTGGATATCCGCCGATCGTGGAAGATGTGCGTGCCACACCCGCTTATGTCGCACCCGATACAGGAACGGTGACTATAACCGCTAAAGTGAGTGATCTGGATGGTTCGGTTCATTATGTAACTGCAGATATTCATGACGTCGATCATACAAAAATTGCCACACTCACCTTGTACGACGATGGCGTAAGTGGTGGAGACCTGGCAAGCGGAGATGGTATATATACGACTCGTTGGTCTGTCTCTTCATCTGCTGAAAAAACATATTCAGTTAACATTCATGCTAAAGATGATGAGAATAATGATGTGATGAAGGAAAACGTTGCCAGTTTTACAACCATAGGTCCAATTGTGTATGACGGACACTCCTTGTCGGTTAGCGAGGGAGATACCATAGCCAGTCCGGGAGATATTGTTAAACTGAATGTGTATTTAAGAAATGATGGGGAATTTTCTACAGCACAGGATATATCCGCGAGGGTCCATCAACTTGATCCATTTATAGTTTGGAGCTGGACGACAGGCTGGAGATTTGAAAATATCGAGCCCGGTTCTTCTGGTATGTCTATGGAAGACATCATTTTTAAAATCGATGAGGAATGTCCAAACGGCCAAAAGGTGCTCTTCGACATAGATATTAAAAGTGCAGAGCAAATCTATTGGACGGACACTTTTGAGATAACAATTGTTGATGACAGAGCTCCGATACTCCATAATCCAAAAGTCACAGGATTTGTACAAGCAGGCGAAAAAGTTACGATCAATACCGTTGCCATCGATGGAGCGGGGGTCGCCCAATTGACCGCAGAAATCGAAAGTCCAAATGAGACTGTCATTGCTACTTTTCCACTCGCTGCATTGGATGATACGACATTTCAGGCCACGTGGACAACCCCATCCGATGTTAAGCGCGCATACGATATTGATTTAATCGCGCAGGACAATCTGGGCAACAGAAAAGAATACCATGACGTCATGGGGTTCACCACAGTTCCTTTTTCCAAAACTGCAGATATTCTTTTAGTAGACGATGATAATTACAATCACCCAAACCTGAGCGGTAAGCCTGTTCCTTACGAGCAATACTATGAAAATGCATTAACTGCTAATGAAAATTCTTTTGATGTCTGGAACAATCATTTTTTTGATGAGGAACCAGGCCAGCCCTCGCTCAGCACAGATGTCATGAGCAAATACCTATTGGCAATATGGGAAACAGGGGATACCTATATTCGTCCATTTTTTCCGTTTGATTCTTATGAATATTCTAACACCAAAGCTTTATCAGTGGGCGAGGAAACACTGTTGGAAAATTATTTAGATCAGGGGGGCAGGCTCTTTTTGTCCAGCCCAAGAAGCAGATGGACCAACTTTCATCGAATTTATCTAGGAGTTTATGTCCATACTTTAGGCGAAGCTGATTCGATGAATGTGCAGGGAGAAGCGGGTGATCCCATTACCGACGGATTGTCCCTGGCTCTTTACGGCGGTAGTAGTGCTAACAACCAGACGAGGAACTCATATTTGCGTGTACAACAGGATTTTGCGATCCCCATTTTTTATTATGATGACGGCAGCATTGCTGCCGTACGAGTTGATAAAGCACCCTATAAAGCCGTCTATTTCGCTTTTGGTTTCGAGGGTATTGCTAAAGAGTCTGACCGCAATCTGCTCATGGCTCGAATTATCGATTGGTTATTGCAACCTTCTGCTGTAAAGGGACATTCGACTTTCGGGCTCCCAAACCATTTTTCGCTATCCAATAACTACCCCAATCCTTTCAACCCAGAAACTGTCATTCAATACACATTGCCGACAAAGACTCATATCAGACTGGACATTTATAATCTGCTTGGCGAAAGAGTTAAATCACTCGTCAATGGCCTGCAAACAGCGGGATCCAAACTTGTCATCTGGGACGGGACGGACGAACACGGCAGGAAAGTTGGGAGCGGTGTGTATGTTTATCAAATCCGCGCGGGTTCCTTTCGGGCAGCACGAAAAATGTTGCTTTTACAATAGTATCATATAACCCCAAAATCCAAAGCTTAGCCAAAAGGGTGATCTTAAAGATCACCCTTTTTTATATAACTATAATTTGTTTTGGCAAATCATCAAAACCAATCGCGAGGAGCTGACTTTAGGATGGATGGTGAGATTGAAAACAACGAAGCAAAAACCAGGAATTCTTTGAATCGAAGCAATGTTACAATTGCTAACGTTATTAATGTACAAGGTTAGGAGGTATTCTATGAAGAAATTTAACTTTACTGTAATCCTCGCGGCGGTTTTGCTGTTTTCAGTTATGGGTTATTCCCATGAAAATCATAATAAAAAACCGCGCAAAGTTACCGACTCTTCTATTGTTTCCACCAGTTCCGACACCGTCAATATTAACCAAAAAACTTCTGAGCAAATTGAAACGGAACGGGATTTTGAAACGATCCGTCAAGATGTCGAAAGATCTTCCGTCTTCATTGTGTTTAAAGCCATAGGATTGGCGTTGGCAATTGGGGGATTAGCGTTCGTGTATCTGCGAAGACGTAATGGGGGGGATGAATGATGGACGTTGAAAGATCGAATCAGGAAAAGGGTTGGAAGTTGAAAGACCTGGACTATCCGGTGCCGAAACATGCTCTGGAGTTCGGGTATTGTCTTGGAGGAGTTACTCTTGTTGGGTTCGGTTTATTGGTAATTACCGGGCTAATTATGGCGCTCTTTTTTACTCCAACAGTTGACGGCGCCAGAATTAGTATACTGCATCTAAGTGAAAGCCCTGTCGGATTATGGCTGCGTTCTTTTCACAGATGGACCGCAGAAGCCATTATATTCCTTATCATTTTACATTTAAGTCGAATAATATTTACGGGTTCTTATCAAGGCAAAAGAAAAGTTAACTGGTTTTTTGGCATCGGACTTTTGCTAATTATCTTTGTTTTCTTTTTTTCGGGTACGGTTATTAAATGGGATCAGGAAGGTTATGAGGCTTACCAGCACATGCTTGAAGCAACAGAGATGCTGCCGTTGGGAGTGACCTTTGCTTCCTTTTTAAAAGGAACGGCGGCGGTAATGCGAATGTTCGTTACGCATTCACTGATACTTCCTTTGCTGCTTTTTGTCTTTCTTTTACCGCATCTTGCGCTGGTAAAACTAAACGGACTATCGCCGTTGCCGAATGCTACATCGTCAAACTCGACGACGTTTTCCCAACATTTGAAAAAAGTTTTAGGTTTTAGTATACCCATTTACGGACTCGTTGTATTTTTATCGGCTCAATTCCCGGTCGTTTTATATCCGGGGCCTTATTCCGGCGTCGAAATGACAAAACCCCCCTGGATATTTTTGCCTCTTTATGCGCTGGAGGATAAACTCGGACTAATTGCATTAATCATTGCACCTGTAATTATAGTGATTGCCTTGATAATTTTGCCCTATTTTGACTCGAAAGCCGGTGAAAATTCTAAAACACATAAAATTGTTGTTTGGAGTTTCTTGATTATTGTCGGCATTTCTATTGCACTGATATTGTTCGTCGGTATTACGCCTCCGGTACGACATCTTAATATGAATTAATATCGGGAAAAATGCCCTACGGGTCGTGGGGCATTCTTTCCCATAATCTGGTCATTTTCCAGGGGTTCCTTTTTTGTTTTGCCTTACGACCAACAGCTTTAATCAAGTCCAAGCACATCGACCAGAGCGATGTAAGTTCCTGCAGTCCAGCCCATAAGCGCAGCATTTTTGACCGAGTTGGGTTCTGCAATGGATTTTTCTTTCACGTTGTACCATTCCCACAAATTATCGGTCTCTCTGTAAATTTCCGAGACCATATTAAGCCAGCTTGTTCCAATATCTGCGGCGTCTTCCATATAGTCAAAATCACAGAGACCTTTAACGACAAAATAAATATACGGTGCACAAACAATCGGATAATTCCAGATTGAAGGTTTACCAGCATAATCGTGATCGGTGATCGCAAGGCCGCCGGGACAGGTAAAGCTTTTGAGTTGTTTTTGCATGCGTTCAGCGCGCTTTTCATCTATCATTTCCACGAAAAGCGGCATAAACCCCGCCAATGATTTCACTCTGCTCAGTCGCTTCGTCGTAAAATCATTATCCAGGTAAAAGCCTTCT
>JAADGR010000426.1 GCA_013152225.1 Calditrichota bacterium | reverse complement strand
TGCTTGGGTCATCAAGCCCGGTAATGGAAATGCGGGCATCCCCTCGTTGTACTTGCACTGTTTCGTTCGTTAGTATTCGTATGCCCATTTTTTCAAAATCATGAACCATGAGATAGGTATCGTGATTCCCCAAGACAGCCAAAATCCCGTCTCTGGCGTGAATTGAATTTATTATTTTTTGCAATGGGCCGAGAATCTGTTTATAGCCGCCGTGCGTTTTTTCGCGATAATCCCCGGTGATGACGCACAGGTCACAGGAAAGATTTTGCAGCCTGCCGCAAATAATGTCCTCCAGACCTTCCACACAATCGAGATGCAGATCGGAAAGATGAAGGATTTTATAGCCGTCAAAAGCTTCAGGACAATGGGGAGCCGGGACATCAATGCGATTGACAATGATGTTTTTCGCATTGTCATTTCCGATTCTATAAAATGGTCCGATTTTAAGAAAAAAGCCGCCGAAACGAACAAAACGCTCAAATGAAGTCCAGTGGCTTTTTTGTTTACCGCCAAATCGTTTGTGCTTGAACTTGTTGTTTTCGAGACAGGAACGAGCTGTTGACCAAATCAATCTTTTTTCTTTATCAACCGGAAATTTCATGGAAGCTGTATTTTTCTCTTTTCCTTATCCGGATGCTGACGATAAAAAATGGCTACATGACCGATCATTCCCGCTAATATAGAGTGACTTTTTTCTTCAATTTCGCGGCTTAATTCTTTTTTCTCTTCTTTGAACTCGATAAACTTGACCTTGATGAGTTCCTGTTTTTGCAGCGCCTCATTAATCGCGTCAGAAACTTGCGGCGTCAATCCGCCTTTGCCGATAAAAACAATGGGTTTCAGCGGATTGGCCAAGCCGCGCAAATATTTCTTTTGTGATCCTTTTAATGTTGTCAATAAATCCTCCGAAAAGGGCTGTGGCGTTTAAAGAAAATGCCCTGCTCTTTATTTTTTCGATGCTTTTAATAATCCCAAGTACAACCAGTTGGCTACGGCCTGCCGGTTATTTTGTTGAATAAAACGATCCTGGTCACGCCGGTTTCTGATATTTCCCAATTCAATATACACTGTTGTAGGCTTTATTTTTCGCAGCATGTGCAGATCACGCGTGGTCACGGAACCACGGTATCCACGACCGGGCTGCACTTCAGCATATTTATCTTTTACAGTTTGGTAGAGGAGTTTCGCCAAACTCTTCCCTGCCCTGCTGCGCTTTTTATAATAGTAGAAAATATCGATTCGCTTGTTATTCGAGCGCGAATCAACGTGCAAAATAATAACATTTTGTAAACGAGCCGACCCCTTGTTGCGCGCATACAATGAATTAATAATGGAAGCGCGTTTATTCAGGCGGGCAACCCGACTCGCGGAAATTCTCACATTGCCGTAATAATACTCATCCTGGTCGCATTTCAGAAATCGCTCGTCACGGATGCCGTCATTTGGATCACGAACGATGATATAAACTTTGGCGCCGTGCTGCAAAAGGTTTCGCCCCAGCCGAAGCATGGCATCATACGCATATTCATCTTCACACAGACGGTGTTTTCCCCACAAACCGATTGCCCCGGGGTCCGGCCCACCATGACCGCTGACGAGATAATACACGCATCCTTGAAGTTGGTGATCGATGGGATCGACGGTTTTATACTTCGGACCAAAAAGTGAATATTCCCGCCCATTTTTCGGCTCAACTTGCTGCTTCATATTGGGAAGATAAAAATAGGGTACCCACAAGTCCTTGCCGACTTTGTATGATTTTTTTTTCAGCCCGGCCCGACGTACCTTCTTATTATATAGCTCAATCTTTTTTGCCAGATTATAATCGGATATGCCGAGAGTGGAGCGAATATTTTTGCCGTTAAAGACATAACGGCGAATGGGCATCTTGTAACGTCGTCCGACTTGTAATGAACCATGCTGTTGAAAAAGTTGCGAATTGAGTGAATGAAAGAAATCAATATACTGTTTGTTCGTGGGTAGATAATACCTACGCAGCATAGCGTAAACCCCGTCCCCTTGTCTTGCGGTTGAAACCACATATTTTTGCGAAAAGGCAGTGGAGAGAGGAAGCAGCAAAAGCATAACAATCTGAAATATCAGCGATCTTTTTCGCACCGGCATCTCTTTCTTCAGAGCAAGGATAATTTAATTTTTATTAATTTACAAAGAGAGAATGAAAAATGCAACTGGTGGATTTAGGCGTTGCATCGTAACCGATCACAGTGCCTGTTGATTGTTGTTGTATTTCCCCGAATACAAAACAAAATGCCTGAATGACACACTCTTTTTATGTGAAAAAATGTACGATAAGGAGTGTGCAATATGAAATGAAATATTATCTTACAGAAAAATCCGCTGTTTTGTCACCCCCCACCCTGAATCCGCAATACAAAACTCAAACAATGAGGTGAGATTTTTGAAGGTTATAAAGTATCAAGTCTATCAATCCAATTCGTATTCATAATAATCGTATGCATCATCTAACTCTGACTCGGCCTGACCAAGTATTTTAAACCGTATTTCAGACATACTTTTTTAACACCTCTTGCAGATCTTTCGCTTTTGCCCGCTTTTGTTTATAAGCATCATATCTTCTAATGGCTTCCTGCTCCCATATCGTTTCCATTTCAGGGTCGGGCTTCTCTAAACTCGCCATTAATCTCTCTATTAAATGAGCCCTTTCCACTGGTCGTAGCTTTAAAGCATCTTTTAATAATGTTTCTTGAGATATTATTGATCAGCCTCCGGGATTATTTTTTTTACTTCGTTGCTCACGAAAAGCCCCCATTTTTACAATGTGGAGCAAACAAAAGGAGCAGAATTAAAAATGTCGAAAAGATGGCTCAAGTATCTATAGACAAATAAAGTGATTTGCGGACTAGAAAGCAAGGACTTTCTTAAGCACCGAGTAGAACTTTTTCCTGGAGGGATAAATCATTGCGATCAGATTGCCACCATGTCATACCCGAATGCTCTTATTATACGGCAAAGGCCATTTTAACGGCACGCCACTCAGGATTCTTTCGACCGGATTCCTCTTGTCTCCGGCAAAACAAAAGCAGCAAAAACCGCAAACACCCCCAAACCCAGCAACAAATCGAGCGCCGGCACGATGCCTGTTTTTTCCGCCAGTGCACCAAGCGGCGTGACCAGCAATCCACCGATTCCCCAGGCCATGCCCATCACCAGCGATGAAACGGTATTGACCCGGGCAGGAAAAAGCTCCTGCGCCATGATAATGGTTACGGAGATGGACGAATACAAAATCAGCCCGCCCATAGCAAGAAAAAGAAAAGCGACAAAACCGGTAAAATGCAGAAAAGCCCACAGGCAGGGAAGCGCGCCAACGAAAGAGATAACAATAATCAGCTTTCGTCCGTAACGGTCGGACATCGCACCCCCCATCAAAGACCCCAGCGCGCCAAACATTTCAAAAACCGTGATCGCCGAGCCGGACAGAAACAGCGACAATTCCTTGTTGTGCAGATAAATTGGAATAAAAGTAATTAATCCCACAACCATAAATGCCCGCACTGTGACGATAAACCACAATAATCCCAACATGAGCAAACGCCGCGGTGACTGGTTGCTCATTCCAATATGAGTTGTATGCATTGGTGAGCGTGGCAAGTTTGGCAGGTAGCGAAAGAGCAAGAACGACATCAACAAGCCATAAGCGATTGTCAAACCGCTGTATTTCAAACCGAGATAGGTAACGATGGGAATAATGATGATGGGACCCAACGAATGCCCTGCACTACCGCCTGTTACAAAGATGGACATTGCCAAACCTTTGCGATTGCCGCCGGCCACTCCGGTTAAAACTGCGGTCTGCGGGTGAAAAGCCGAAGTCCCCAGGCCGGAGATGACCAAAATGACAATGAGAGCCGCGTAGCTATGCCACAGACCGATGGAACCCAGAAACACGGCAGTGACAAGCGGGCCGAAAATAGTAAAATACGGGGTTTTCATTCGATCTGCCAGGTGGCCAAAAAGCGGCTGCGCCAGGGAATTGAACACGGCCATAATAGAGGTAAGAACCGCAGCGAGCGTCAAGCCAAACCCAATTTTGTCCATGAGTAAGGGCAGCAGTGGCGCGACGAATCCGGGGTAGGTATCGTTGACAAAATGGGCTGCGGAAAGCAACGCGACGCGCCCGCCCTGCATGGGTTCGTCAGGAGATTGTGGAAAGGGTTTTTTATCCATAGCAGGCTGGCATCATGACCATTTCATTTCTCATTTGCGGTTTTGTCCGACCAGGCCTCATCGCCGGGAGATTGCGCAGGCGTTTTGGGCCGCCTGCTCGCACGAAAGATCAAAAAGCCACCAACTAATATCAGCACAATGGGCAAAAAATAGTCGCCGCTCATCCAATCAACATTTTGGAAATAGAGAAAGAGAGCAAGCAGCAGGGACGCGGCTCCCGGATAAATGGCCCAATCGAGTTTG
Source organism: Calditrichota bacterium (assembly GCA_013152225.1). Lineage (GTDB taxonomy): Bacteria > Zhuqueibacterota > Zhuqueibacteria > Residuimicrobiales > Krinioviventaceae > Hydrothermomicrobium. Next base: position 6,987 of record JAADGR010000426.1, on the reverse strand, counting down.
TTTTCGCTGCTTCGCTGGATATAAAGCAGCATGAATGAAAGTCCCAGGCCCAGAAAAAAGACAACCCCATCCTGATCGCCGGAAAGAAGATGAAAAGCATCGATGAGTACGATGGTTCCCAAAGTGACGCAAGCTCCGGCTGTGAGCAGCGCCCACCATCTTCGCTTGTTTTTTGCATAGAGATAACCAAAAACAACGGCGCCGCTCCAGAAAAATGCCGAACCGATGATATTATCCGGAACGTAGACAAAATTTTGGATAACAAGGACAACGCCGATACAGGCAAAAAACAATGCCGGTAAAAGCGGCCACCACGTTCTTTTCTTTTGATAAAGCCGGTAAAACAAATATGCGACGATGAGAAAAAACACACCGCCGACAAAATCTTGTGCATTCGGGATAATATTCATATTTATAAGCAACGCAAGAATCCCAATGAATATGATGAATATCCCGATTAACATATTTTTATTTTTCTCAGTCATATCCGATCCTTTCTATAAAATGAGCAATATTAGAATCATCAACAATTTAATAAATTTAAAACTTGTATGAAAGCTCAAAGTTGAGCAGGTTTGTGCGGGAATCTGCTCCCTCAATATTTTTATCTTTGTCATAATCAAAGTTAGCCATAGCATTCAGGTCCCAATGGGAGGAGAGATTCCAGGTCATGAAGAAAAAGAGGGAATTAATGTTGCGATTTGAATAGAGGGAAAGACCACTGCCGTCAGAATAGGGCGCATTGGGATAGCGGCGCAGCTCAAAAGAATTTGACAAACTGGCGATAAATCCGCCGGTAGAAAACACATCCACGGAAATCAGCGGGCCGTGAGAATAGTAATCCTCGATTTCCGGATTTTCATCGGTGGTCTGATCGGCAAATGTATGCTTGCGCTTGCGGAACTGATAGCCCAGCCTGACGGTCCAGGGTAAACCAAAATTAAAATCAAATGAAGGTTCAACCACAAAATCCAGATAATTGGGTGTAGCATAGGAAAACGCCTGATAGGTTCGCTTTTCACCTTCAGTTTTAAAGCGAAAAGCCAGGTGCCGGTCTAAAGAATAGCGAAAAGCCAGTTCTCCATAAATGTTATTGAAATTGTTGGAAAAAAGAGAATCCACAAAACCATAGCGATAGGTGCGTACATTTTGTTGAATATTAACGTACAAACTTTTTCTGCCGCCGCCGACAGACCAGAAATCGCCGCCGGTTATTCTTTCCGAATAATCCCTCGATTCTGCCTGATCATGCGTTCTGATGCGTGCGCCGTATTGAAACTCGATCCTGCCCAAATTTGCTAAAAGAAAGGATACCTTGCCCCTGGCATAATTCTGTAAAAAACTGTGAAAATATTCCGATTCATTTGAATATCGCAAAAGTTGCATTTCATTTCTTAATTCAAAGCCCAGAGATTTGGCGAGCGTAAAAAAAACACCGGCATTCAAATTATCATCAAAGTAACTGAGTTCTGCATCACGTTTATATTTTGTGATGTCGAAAAGGTTCTCCACAGAGGTGCGAATGTAGCTGTTGAGTTGATGACTATTTTGAAACGTTAATTTGCCGGAATTGTATTCGCTGCTCAATCTGGCTTCCAGCTGCAATTGTGTTTGCGTTTTGACATCATTCTGGTAGTCCATCAATACACGAAATCCAACAAAAGGATTGCCCTGGCTCTCGTAAATAACGCTGTCCTGATCCGAGAGAACAATGCCGAATTTCTGCTGCCACAATTCCGAACCAAACAACCCCTGATACGACCATTCTGTTTTCGCTGTTGCATCGACTTTTTCTTTAGTATTTTTTCCGGGCTTTTCGCGGACAAGTTCCAGGGCACTTTCCAAAAACTCGTCGGCAATGCCATAATCGCCCTGGTCGGCAAACCCCCTGGCATCCTCAATCAGCGAAAGGACATCTGCCGCATATTGAAGGGAAACGTTATTTTTGATATCATTTGAAATGAGACGCTGAAGGCGGGAAAACTTAATCTCATAAAGCGTTGATTCTTCACTAACATCACCAGCCGTCGCAGTGGAATCCTGCTGCTGTGCAAACAGTGAAGAAACTAAAGAGTACATCCCCAAAATGAGGAAAAATATTTTTAGAGTTTTCGTTAGCCGCAAGATGACCGAAAGTTTAATTTGAGTACAGTGAGTTTTTCTTGATACAAATATAAAAACGATTTATTACAAACCAGTATAGTTTTGCAGAATTACTACTATTAGCCACCGTGTCATGCCCGAATGTTCTTATCCGGCATCAACTAAAGACCTTATTAGAGTAATCAATTTCATAAAATAAGTGGCGGGATAAAACAACTTTATCCCGCCACGATCTTGAATTTCCGATACTCAATTTATAGAAATGGTTCAGGTGAAACTTATTTGAGCATCAGCATTCGTCGGGTTTGAACAAAACGCTCGCCATTCGCATCAGCTTCCAGGCGATAGATATAAATACCACTCGACAATTTGACGCCAAGATTACTCGTCCCGTCCCAGGCCATTGTGAAAGCACCAGCCTGTTTCCTGCCCTGAAAAAGTGTTTTCACTTCTTTGCCGAGCACGTTAAAGACCGTGAGTTTCACGTTTGCTGTTTTCGGCAGGGAGAAGTGGATTTCCGTCGTCGGGTTAAACGGGTTCGGATAATTCTGATCGAGAGAAAAGGAGGCCGGAACCGATGCATTATCACTCAGTCCTGTTGTCGTTGCATTGAGTGTGATGCTTGCATCGTAAACGTTTTCGCCGCTGCCAACAGATACGGCTTGCGAAGTCTCGGCGGATTCTCCATCATAGTAGCCGTCATTGTAACTGACCATCGAAGCACTGAGTTTATAGGTGCCGGCCGGAATATTGTCCAACTCGTACGATCCATCCGCATCGCTCATTTCAGCCGCAACGATTTCGCCATTGTCTTCCGCAACAATCAGAGCGCCATCAACCGGTGCGCCGGAAGGATCGACGATCGTACCGGTAATCATGTAGGCACCTTCTTCGCGCGGAGCCAGACCAAAGTCAATTCCCAAAGTCAACTGATCCCTTACAACCTTGATGGGAGTTGCCTTGAACCAACGATGCACATCATTGTAAAATTCACCGACGTATCCTTCAGCTCTTGCCACGGCAAGATATTTACCCGGCTTGACGCCAAGGATTTCGAATGAGCCGTCAGGGCCGGTCAGTGCACGTCGTGGTTGTGCAAACGTCAATGGAATGATGGCAACCATGGCGCCGTCAACAGGCAAGCCGGTGGAATCATCAATCACCGTTCCTGTGATCCCTGTGTCCGAAGTTTCACTCATGTTAAGAGCAAAATTAATATTTTCGATCGCATTTGGCGCAACGAGTTCGATCGGCGTGGCATCCTCTTTTGTTGCAGCATTGAGATACCACTGTTTCATGAAGCCTCTCGCATTTGCGCTTGCAATATAGGTGCCGCTCCGCAGCCCCTTTATTTCAAACTCACCATTTTCGTTCGATCTCACTTTGACTTTAAGATGACCGTTTTGTTTTTTCAAAGTGACTATCGCATCCATGATTGGTGTTTCATCCTCAGAACTTGTAACAACACCGGAGATGATGCCGCCTTTTGTCAATGTAAAATTGATGTCGGTAATAGTCGCGCTGTTTTCAACGGTCAGAAGCGTGGCATTTCTCAGAGAATCGGCTTCCTGCCAGAATTCACGCAAATAGTCTCGCGCATGAGCTGTTACGATATAATCCCCGGCCGGCAATCCTGGAAAAGTGTACATGCCGAGAGAATCAGTCATAGTTTTAAAGTGGCGACGCTGCCGTTTTTGTTCAACAAAAGCGTTTACTTTTGCACCGACAAGCGGTTCGCCGGTTTCTGCATCGACAACCATTCCTGATACGCTGCCCTGAGGCGCGAGCGCCATATCCACAGTGGAATGCTGGTCTTCAAAAACCTGTACCGGTGTGGCCTCGGTCGGTTTTTCTGCATTATCGAACCATTCCGGCGCAAAACCCTTTGCACCGGCTTTGACCAGATAAAAACCCGGAGGAACCTGAACGGCGTATTCACCCTTTGCATTGGTTTTCCCTGCGCGATTATGGCCCCACTGTATCGGCCGCTGAGAGAGCAGCGTGCGGACATTCACAACCGCATTGGCAAGTGGTGAACCATCCGTGTCACTCGTAATTACACCCGTGATGGCACTGGTCATATCAAGAGCAAAGTCGATACCCGCAGCTTCATTGGGTTCTTCCACCTGCACAAGCGTAGCGTCGTTAACTCGTTTCACATCATCATAAAACTCACCAAGATAGCCCGCTTTATCGGAAAAAACAACATACGATCCGGTGTGCAATCCTTCCAGTTTGTAATTGCCGTTTTCATCAGTTAAAATATGTACTTTATGTTTGGGATTGACCCGCAGGAAAGCAGCAACGTGTGCGCCTTCGAGAGATGTACTATCCACACTGCTTGTGACATGACCGGAAATGCTGCCGCCTTTGTTAAGCGAAAAATCAATACCGGTCAGGGAATCATCCGCAGCAAGTTGAACGGGCGTTGCCTCGTTCAAATAATAAACATTATTATAATATTCCGGCACATAACCCTTTGTCGCCGCGCGGACAACGTAATAGCCTGGAATGAGTTTATCCAAAACATACGAACCATTATCAGCAGAGAGCACTCGTCTGGAAAATTCGGGTGTGCCGATTCTGGTAGCGCTCACTTTGACTTCCCCAAGGGCAGCACCGAATTCATCCAAAACAGTACCGGATAATGCAGCACTGGGTGGAGGACTGACGATGACCACCGCTTTGCCGACGTAGACCTGGTGATCGATCTCAACCATCGCGATAACCCTGCCCATGCCAATGCGCGCACCGGCTTGAAACAAACCGTTGTGGTCTATTTTGCCCAGCCCCTTGGGTTCAACCATCCAACGCACATTTCTGGCACGTAATGATATTCCCTTTGAGCTTTTGGCAAATACCTTAAAGGCTTGCTTGCCGTTTGGCGGCACAATAGCGCGATCAGGTTTCACATCTATCTGAATTTCCGCTTCCGGTGGTGCACCGACGATAACGTGCGCTGTTCCTGCTATTCTTTGACCACCGACGATGGCCGTTGCAATGACTTTCCCGCGACCCGGTTTTCTGCCGGCCATGAAATAGCCGTCATCTGCTATTTTTCCCAGATCGCCGGGAACAACTTTCCACTCATACTTTTCGACCACAACGGGTGTATGAGATTCATTAAAAACCTGGGCTTCAAACTTGAGGCCCGCTCCCGGTTCGACAATCGCTTCCTGCGGACGAACGAGAATTTGGTAACTGTAGCCCGTACTAGCCAGCAATAGTCCGGCGAGGGCAAAAACAGTAAATAAAAAGCGATATTTGTTACTCATGAGATTCTCCTTTGCACAAATATTAAATTGATTTTCGTCATGCAAACTCTTACATTTAGTACGAGATAAGCTGACTTGGTTTCCTGACAAAACATCACATTGCAATGATTTTGCCCCGTTCAAGGTTGTCTGTCGTATGGTTCCCAGACCTGTCACGAATTTCAACCCGTTGGGCGGGGCATTTCTATACATCCTTTATAGCTCATTCCGGGCATCACCTCCTTTGCGAATTTTTCTTACCAGTTCAAATCCCTGTTTAAGGTACTCGAATGCCAGTTCATAGTTACCGTTTATCGCAGCTTCTTTTGCCCGACCGAGCATCTGCTGCGCGGCATTCCAAAGTTCTTTATCCTTTCCATTTAAATTTGCACTCGCTTTTCCCAGTTTTTTCGAAAGCCGATCATACTCTTGTTCAACACTTTGTTTATCTATGACGCGGTTTCGTCGTGGTTTTCTGTCAAGAGCGGATAAAAACCTGTTTCCGGCCAGCACCGATTCCAGCGCCATTCCTACTCGCCCCCTGTTCAAATATCTTTGTGCATCATTGACACTCAGCTTCGCGGCTCTTAAAAGAGCGCGCACATGCGGCGATGAAGCGTCAGGCCTGTTTTCCACCCGATCGATATCCGAACGCAATCGTGCAAGTTCCTTCCCAGCGCGCACGCGCATGGACGGCCTGTCGTTCTGATTCCACAATCGACTCAGCAAATTGCGCGCTAGCTGCACACGTTTCAAAGCAATCTCGAAACGCCCCTGCCTAAGCGCACTTTTTGCCTGTTGATGGAGCTGAATGGCTTTTCTGAGAATAAGCTGACTCTTTTGATCATTGGACTGCCCGGCCCTCTCCTGCACACTGGAAAGCAGATCATTAAACAATTCAATTTCTTCAATAGCCTGCTCGCGGACTGAAATTCGCTGCCCCTGACAAATATCCATTGCACGGAGAAGCAACCGCGTCGTGCTGTAATAAAGACTGAGCGCAAACTTTATATTTCCCTTGTTGACAGCTTGTTGGATTATTGGATACTGCTTTTTCGCTTGCTTGAGAAGTTTTTTCGCACCCGGATTTTTGCACACGGAAACGGTCTCCTGAGCTCTTTGAGCAAGTTCCTCGAAGCGGTTTCGCTCCATTCGAATTTGTTCCTCCAAATTTCCTTTTGGACCCTGAACTAAGCTCAGGCTGCGTTCGACAAGAAATTTCCCAACTCGAAAACGCTCCATGGCCATAAGAAAATTTCGATTTCGCAAGTTCTGAACGGCAAGCTTTATATTGGTTTTGGCATCCCGCAAAAGACGCTCGGCTTCCTTGTTATTGTGCCCCGGGACAAGCATCTCAGCCCGGCGCATTAATTCCTCAACCTGATCTTGAATACGTCGTACAGGGACGCGGGATAGAAAGTTGATGGCCTGGGTTAGCAAGTTTGAGGCGGCTCGCAGCTTCGCTTTCGCCAACTTGTTTCGCCGCCTGGAGTAAAGACTCAGGGCATCCGTCCGAAGTGTTGCGGCTTGTTTGACCAGCGCTTCTGCCTGCTTGTCGGGAAAGAGCCGCAAAAGACCGCGGGCAACACTGAACTGCTGATCGACTTTTCTGAGCATGGCCTCTCCGCCC
>JAADGR010000458.1 GCA_013152225.1 Calditrichota bacterium | reverse complement strand
ATTTGTGACATGACTGACTTGCCACCTTTGACTGAATACCTTTACGAAAGCTATTGCATTCCTGAGTATAAACTCATCGAGGAAACTTGAGTTTGAAAGTGCGAAATATATCGCCATAGGAAGCTTTCGTAAAGGTGATATATGCAGCAAAATTAGTCATTCACTGCCTTGAAATTTTGCCATGTCTTAGTCTCGCTCAGTTTTGAATTTTCCTTGTAGATTTTGCTCACGTTTTGCAAGCGCTCAAGGTATGCATTCAAATTAATGGTCTTTTCAATCCAAAACAGGTAATCGTAATTTGCAGACAGTTCGGCAAAGTGAAGGCGATCTCGATCAACATAGTATGGCATAGGTCTGCCCAAGTCACTGCGGTCGCGCGGGTATTGATTTTCCTGCCAGGTCTTTTCCAGAAAATCTTGTGTTTTCTTTTTTTCATCGATCAGGGCTTTTAATGTTTTCTGCGCAGCGCCTAATTTTGCCAGCGCTCCGGAGAACTTGCCTTTGTTTGCAAAATCGCTTGCAGCACTAAATGCTTCTGCCAGATTGTATCGCACTTTCAGGAGATCCGTGTTCAATTTGAACAAACGGACGACCGAAAGCAGCACCCTTAAATTCATTTTATTTTTCACATTTTTATGAAGGTTTTGCAGAATGATGTTTTCAGCCGTTTGGTATAATCGCGCCAGGCGTCCGGCTTCAATGTTCATCGCATAAGCCGAACTTTGTGCGGAGGTAAATTCACTCCATTCGTTATTGAAATATAAAGCTTCATCCGGCAACGGCGGAAATTGTATCGGATGATTCATACGGCTTCTGCGCCAGAAATTTCTTCCTCTGGCGTCGTTCCAAAAGTTTCCGGCCTGGGAGAGGATATTGTAAACCGTCAGCATATCTTGGGCATTGGGGCCGTAAAAGCGGCGGATAAATTTTGCGCGGTATTCATCCAAACCGGGCTTGTCGCCACTCCAGGCATATTCCGCCGAAGCGATGAATCCCAGCCAAAAAGTTTCCATGTTCAAACCGGAATCATCCCATGCAGTGCAGAGTTCTCCCAGCGCACCTTTATCCCTGCCGGAAGGAGTAAAGTAGGCGATATTTTGCAGCCTGTTTTCATAATCCGGGAAAACAGGTGTTGTGCACTGCGTGGCCGAAGCGATCATACATTTAAATCCTGCATCAAAAAGTGCCGTTTTTTTCACTTTGTCCGTATGATAATTCCAGCGCATATAAACGACATTTTTAGGCAGCTTGGCTAAATTTTCTTTTCCGAATTTTAAAACCATATCATCCCAGATGATGACCTGCAAACCTTTTTTCTCCAGGTGCTTTGCCACTTTGTTCAGCCAAATTAAATAAATGCCGGCCTTGCCGATTTTTTCTGCCTTTTTACGGCACTGCGGACCCTGAGCCAAATCGTAGGATTCGTCACCACCGATGTGGAAATATTTTTTCGTCCCTGTGGCTTCAATCGCCTCGTCGTACAAATCGAACAGCAGCTTAAAGCTTTCACTTTTTAGAGGACAAACCTGCCAGGTACTTTCGGGTGTTTCACGTAGATGCGCGTACTCGGGATGTTTCAGAATGTAACGCACATGTCCCAGTCCCTGCACCAGAGGAATAAAATCAATATAGTATTGATGTGCCAGGTCGGCCAATTTACGCAAATCCTGCTTTTTAAACGCACCCTGCGCTGCAATTTCAGGGTGTTTTGTGTAAGCGAGTTTGTCTTCAATTTCTTCAATTTCAAAAACAATGGCATTAATTTTATAGCTTGCCAATTTGGGAATAATTTCCTGATAATATTCCAATCGATCCTGGTGGTGTTTGCTATCAAAATGAACAGCACGCCAGGGCAGATCAGGCCAATCCGAGATTTCGCCCAAAGGGATCGAACCATCTGCGGCAATGAGTTGCAGAAGGGTTTGTGCACCGTAAAACAAGCCGGCATTAGTATTTGCCTGGATACTAATCTTTTTCTTATCGATGGTCATTTTATATCCTTCTGCAAGCGCTTTCTCAGTGAATCCCAGTTCCTCGGGAGACAAAAGCTGCAAATCAATTTGGCGGATTCCCTTTTTTCTGTCCGTCAGAGTGATGTCCATTTCCAAAAGATTTTTAATGAACGGATCGATATCCACCGTAGTATTTATTTTTATGGATGACCCTAGGATACTTTTTTCAGAAGTGAATACCGCTTGCTGCGGTTCCGGGATAAGGGCGATGCCCTGTCTGAAGAAAAGTCCGTCCTCTTTTGCCGCAGCATCGGAATTTTGCAGACCGATCGACGTCATTAAAATAGCGATTATACTTAATGCATACAAAAAACCGAGTTGCTTTGAGATGCGGTTCATAAAAACCTCCGCTTGTTGCAGATAAATATTTAACATGACCGAATTCGTCAAATATCGTTTATCCGAATTAGAATGTCAAGAGTTTTTACAAATTGTACGTATGATGTCAATTATTGGTGGTTTTCTAGTTTTTAGATCATTATTTTATATGCACAGAAGATTGTGCAAACGAGAACAATAGATGATGGATTTTGAATACTAAATCTGTGAGAGTGAAATGATAAAAAATCTTATCCTGGCTGCTGCTGTTTTCGTGCTGATAGTTTCTGCATATCCACAACAGCAGAGAAAAACAAATTTTGTGGCCATCTCGCCTGATGATTCTATGAACACTATTATTCTCAAGGCTGCCAACGTTGTTCCTTCTTCGCGTCAACTGGCCTGGCAGAGAATGGAATTTACTGCATTCGTACATTTCACCGTCAATACCTTTACGGACAAGGAATGGGGGGACGGAACAGAGTCCGAGTCTGCTTTTAATCCCACGGCATTCGATGCGCGGCAATGGGCGCGAGTTTGCAAAAGCGTGGGCATGAAGCAGATCATCGTCACTGCAAAGCACCATGACGGTTTTTGTTTGTGGCCGAGCAAATATACGGAACATTCGGTGAAGAACAGTCCCTGGCGTAACGGCAAAGGGGATGTGCTGAAGGACGTCTCGGAAGCGTGTCGTGAATATGGTCTGAAATTCGGCGTCTACTTGTCTCCGTGGGATCGGCATGAGCCGTCTTATGGTGATTCGCCGAAATACAATGCCTATTTCCGCAATCAGCTTACGGAATTGCTGACAAATTACGGCGAGGTTGATGAGGTGTGGTTCGACGGGGCTTGTGGTGAAGGCCCCAATGGCAAACGCCAGGTCTATGATTTTGAAAGCTATTATAAAGTCATTCGTACACTGCAACCGAATGCGGTTATTGCCATTATGGGCCCGGATGTGCGCTGGGTTGGAACGGAGAGCGGCTATGGCCGGAAAACAGAATGGAGTGTGCTTCCTGTCTCGCAGCAGGCCAGGGACAAAATCGCCGCCGATTCCCAAAACGATATTGCTTTTCTGCCGCTCGGAGACATGACGGACCAGGATCTGGGCAGCAGGGAAAAACTTGCAAAAGCTTCGGCGCTGGTTTGGTATCCGGCAGAAGTCGATGTGTCCATTCGCCCGGGTTGG
>JAADGR010000313.1 GCA_013152225.1 Calditrichota bacterium | reverse complement strand
TGTTTGTTAAACTTTTACTATCAGATGGATGAACACCCCCGGAAAATGACCGCGCACTGAATAATCCCAAAACTCACTCCGTAAACATTACTTTAACTGTTTCAATTCGCTCAGGAACTCCTCTTTCGCTTGAAAATTTCGATAAACCGATGCAAACCTCACATAAGCAATCTCATCCAGTTCCTTCAGTTCCCGCATCACAAATTCACCGATTGTATGTGAATCGACTTCTTCCTTGCTGATATCTCGCAATTCGTATTCTAATTTATTGACAATTTGTTCAATGGTTCCCATGGAAACCGGACGCTTAGCACATGCAACCTGGATGGCCCGATGAATTTTTTGACGATCAAACTCTTCCCTCCTGCCATCCTGTTTAATAATCCACAGGGGCACTTCATCCAATTGCTCACGCGTTGTGAATCTTCTGCGACATTTGAGACATTCACGGCGCCTTCGGATGGTTTTACCGCCATCGCGGGTACGTGAGTCAATAACCTTCGTATCACTATAATTACAAAATGGGCATCTCATAATAAACCAAAGTTTAATCAGATACGAAAAATATCTTTATTCAGCAATAGCATCAGAGTAAAGAGGAAATCTCGAACAAAGGTCGAAAACCTGTTTTGCAACTTTTGTCCGGGTTGTTTCGCTGTCAATATCGAGAATAACCGTGTCAATCATTTCGGCGATAAGTTTCATCTCGTTCTCTTGCATGCCGCGTGTTGTTAAAGCAGGTGTGCCCAAACGGATTCCGCTGGTGACAAAAGGACTTTTATCATCGAACGGAACCATATTTTTATTTACAGTAATTCCGGCAGCTTCCAGTGCTTTCTCCGTTTGCTTGCCGGTTACATTATGGTTACGAAGATCCACAAGCATTAAATGTGTATCCGTTCCACCTGAGACAACTTTATATCCACGATTCAGCAATTCGTTAGCGAGAGCCTGGGCATTTTTTATAATTTGTTTTTGATAATCAACAAAGTCCGGCTGAAGCGCCTCTTGAAAAGCCACGGCTTTTGCAGCAATGACATGCATTAAAGGTCCGCCCTGAAAACCAGGGAAAACATTAAAATCAATAATTTCAGAAACAAGCTTTACTCTTCCCTTTGGCGTTTTGATTCCCATATCATTCTCGCCATCTTTGCCAACGAGAATCAGGCCGCCCCGGGGGCCACGCAGTGTTTTATGAGTTGTGGATGTTACAACATGACAATGTTCAATGGGACTGGGAATGAGTCCCACTGCTATCAGACCGGCCGGATGAGCAATATCAGCCACAAGTTTTGCATTGATTTTGTCTGCAATTTCACGAAAAGCTTTATAGTCAATTTTCCGGGAATAGGCACTGGCCCCGGTGATGATCAGTTTCGGCTTTTCTTTCAAGGCAATTTGTTCGACCTGGTTCATATCAATTATGCCGTTTTCATTAACACCATAATGCACCATATTGAAAAAACGGCCTGAAAAATTGACCGGGCTGCCATGCGTTAAATGACCGCCATCGGAAAGGGCCATGCCCATAACTGTGTCGCCATAGTTAACGAAACTGAAATAGGCCTCTATATTTGCCTGTGATCCGGAATGCGGTTGTACATTTGCATGCTCCGCCTTGAAGAGCTTTTTAGCTCTTTCGCGTGCCAAATCTTCGGCAACATCGACGAATTCGCAACCACCGTAATATCTTTTTGCGGGATACCCTTCGGCATATTTGTTTGTCATCACCTGTCCCATCGCCTGCAAAACAGCCGTGCTGACAAAGTTTTCCGAAGCAATTAATTCCAGTTTGTTGTTTTGACGTTCAATTTCATGATGAATTGCGTCGAAAATTTCCGGGTCAACTTTTTGCAAAGAGTTCATATTGCTGCCAACATCCATCTTTTATATTACAACTTAACATCCACTCATATTGTGTATTTTTTCAATCCGTTTTTGATGCCGGCCTCCTTCAAAATCATTTTCCAAAAAGGCATCGAGGATTTTTATAGCATCTTCCGCTGCTGTTGTTCTTCCACCCATGGCAAGAACATTCGCATTATTATGTTTTCTGGCCATTTCTGCCATGTATTCACTACAACACAAAGCGGCACGAATGCCTTTTACTTTATTTGCCGTAATTGAAACGCCAATACCGGAACCGCAGACGACGAGACCAAACTGATATTTTCCTGAAGATACAGCTTGCGCTACTTTGAAAGCAAAATCCGGATAATCGACACGTTCCTCGCCAAAAGTACCAAAATCAAAATATTCTATATTCTTTTCCGATAAATGTGCTACGAGCTTTTCTTTGAGCCTGAAACCGGCGTGATCCGAACCCACAGCGATCGACATGCACTTACTCCTTTATGCGACCATAATCATAAGGTCATGTTAAACAATAGAAAACGGGAGAGGAAAACCTCTCCCGCTAAAATCACAAAACAGTCATACTTTAGTAAATCCACTGGTAACAAGCTGTTTTAGCTTTCTTTTGACTCTGGTGCATAAAATAATCTTCTTTTGTAGGAATATCAGGCTGGAGATAGTTCATTTTACGTCTGGCCAAATCTGCAAATTGAATATCTTTCGTCGCCTTGGCATATTGATCATAAGCCAGTTTATAAATCAACTTGTCATCAAAAGAAGTGCTTTTAGCTCCTCTTTTGTTCATGCAGTTATCTACGGCCACTTCGTATATCTCGCCACGAACAATATAGGCCAATCCATAATTCGGGTCAATATTCAAAGCTTTGTTTGCAATACTTCGGGCTTTTCGAAGCTGGTTCAGTTCTTTATAACTTGTGGCCATGTCACAAAGTATTTTTTTACTATCCGGCTTGATGGCGATAATTTTTTCATAGGTCGCAATCGCCTCATGATATTGCTCCAGGTTCTGCTGTGCCTTCCCCAAATACTCCAATGCAAAAGTATCATTCGGCTTCAGTTTCAGATAAAGATTAAATTTTTCTATAGTCTTTTGAAATTCCGACAGTTTAAAATAGGTTTCCCCAAGCGTATACATCAGATCCGTATTTTCAGGATCCATTTTCAGCGCTTTCTCCTGCGCTTCAATGACGGCATCTTGATCCCCGGTTGTCCCCAAAAGCTGAGCATAAACTTTTTGTGCTTCCGCATTCTTGGGTTCCATTTTGAGGATTTTCTGATAAACTTCTATGGCTTCGTCATTGCGATTTTCGGAGACGAGTAAATTTCCAAGTGCTTTGTAATCGGAAACATTGGTCGAGTCAATCGCAATAGCTTTTTTATACTCCTCGATCGCCTCACTCGCCTGCTGTTTCCCGGCCAGTAACCACGCAAGGCTTCTATGATAATGAGATTTTTGCGGATATTTTTCAGTGCCCATCCGATAGACGATCATAGCACTGTCCGGTTTGTTTAATTTGATGTAACAATCACCGAGAAAGGTATAGAGATCAGGAAAACGCTTAATCGTATCTAATTTCACAACCTTCCAGAAATAGGGAATTGCTTCGCGATAGAGTTTATTCTTTGTGTGTTCATAGCCGGTACTCCACGCGATATTCAATTTACGATCCCAGATTTTCCTCAACGAGTCCTTGATCGCTTTCTGGCGCTCAGGACTCAAGGTTTGCTTCTGACCGCCCCCTGTTGTTGCACATCCCGTCATCAGAGTGACGGCAAGCATTATTGCAAAACCGAGAACGAGCGCAACTGTGAGTGTTTTGTGCAAATTCTTTTTAGCAAACACTTTTCTCTCCTTCCAGTATTGTCCAGAAATTAAAAGCAAAAAAATGAATTCATAATAAAAGTTATTTTCTCAGGCTTAATCTTAGCTATATTGTCTCAAAAATGCAAGATTTTTTTCTCATTGATGCCGTCGCTGAAACCACAACTCGCCGCCGGTTACGCTGCCGCTAATGCGGATAACAAAATCCTGAGAATTCATTTGTGCTGAGGATCCCCTCTTGCCAATTTCCACTGCCGCATCAACACGTCCCTGATTTCCCTGAAACGGGAGACCTAAGCCAAAGCTTATAAACTGTTCTTTAACGGCATTCCCGGCAACATCCCTGAAAGGCAATTGTGCGAAATACCCACCCAGCCTATAGGAAATCTTTTTGCCGTAAGCAGCGAGCGGATCACGGCTATTCTTATATTCCATCCCACCGCCATATCTCTTAAAAGCAGCAAAATGGCTTATATCTTTTCCAGCCACTGTATATTTATTCCAGAATTGAGTAAAAAAGTCCGCCGCAAACACCAGCTTGGAAAGACTAAAAGATACGCCCGTACCGAGTGCCGAGGGATAAGAAAGATGAATTGTCTCGGATTCAATCATCCCTTCAGTACCAAACTCTGTCTGCGTGTTGGTACGAAGATTACTGGAACTTTGATAAGTAACGCCAATGCCAAGATTTTTAATTGGACTAAAAAGTACGCCTAATTGGAGTCCGCCGCCCCACAGATGGCTGTTAATCTTGTCGTTAGAATTTTGATACCCGGGTTCGGAAAATTTGGTTTTCCACTCTTCATTATAACTGCCAAAATTAAAGTTAATGACAGCACCAACAGCCAGACCGGGCTTGATAATATATTGCAATCCGAGACCCGCAGCGTTCAATCCTCCGCTCCCGCGTACAAGTCGATTGTAAGTAACATAATCATTACTAAAATCTTTTTGAAAAATATATCGTGAAGCAGACAGAGGCCGCAATGATATAATCATTTTCAAATAAGATTTTAATGGCACGGTAAATCTAAAACCGGACGCATTCCCATTTCGGGTTGTAATTTTATTACCGTCATATTTATTTTCAACATCTTCATACTGAAAGTCCACAGCGACCGTTGTAATATTGCCAATATTAAGCGCAGCAGGGTTCATTGCGTTTAATGTAAAACGATCGACAACGCCGATGCCTGCGCCGCCCATGCCCACTGCTTTTGGCGAAACAAAATACCTCGGCATACCAAGGCCTAACGCAGAATAATAAGAATCCGCAAAACAGCCGGATGCCACGAATAGCATTAAAATCGGAATAATCTGGTTAAAACGTTTTTTCATCATAATTGTACCTGAAATATATCCTGCATTTCATTACAACGTAAATCGAATTTGATTGGTATTAGTAAAGTTTTAGGGATCAAATCTGCCGGACGGCGGTACAGAATAAGTGATTCGGGCCGTCGGCGCCAGACTTGAATCGGCAAAGCCGGAATAAAAGCTCATTTTCGCCGCATTCAATCCAGCATCGGCGGGAAGCAAACCCAAGCCGTAATTCTGCAACTGCCCGGAAACCCACCCCTGAAAAATGGTGTTCATGGCAAGCATTGCTTCCGCAGAAGAAAAATCAAGCTGCTGCAACGAACCGAGCGCAACATCGATAGCAGCTTTGGAACCAGTGGCAAATTCCAGATTCTCCGGGTATGCCAGTGAATCATTGAGGATCGGCGTTGCCTTTATACGCATCCCAAAACTTCTCGTATTACTATTTTCACCATCTATATGTAAATTCAAAAGGACATTATGAATTGTTGCATTTTTGGGTATTCCCGAAAGATCAAAATTAATAATGGATCGATACCCGGTCAAATTTCCCACCAATAATTTGTCAACCTGCTCATCAAGTTGGTACTCCGGCGTTGGAGATTCAAATTGCAACAGGCTTGCATCACTCAAAACATCCAGGTCGGTCGTATCAGGCACACCGTCCTTTTTCGTATATGTAACATGCAGCTTTCCCCAATTGCTCGCTGCATTGGAAGAATTTAACTCGGCCATAAAATCCGCATTATCAAAAATCATAACAATGCCGTTGTTAAATTCATCCGAAACCCATTGGTTGACCAGAGCCAAATCCAAAGGAAATTCTATGATTCCACTATCAACAGGGGCGACTTTAAAGCGGGCAACGACCGAATCTGCAATAAATTGATCTTTAATCTCTTTCCACAGAACTTCTGCCTCCGCCCAGGAATGATCCGGATTTATCGGATAAACAGACACAGAAATAGAATCTCCATCGCCGACATGATAATTTTGAGTTAATCGCACAACAGCGGAATTTACAGAAGGTGTATCAAGGATGGAATAAGTTAAAAAACGCATGGCGATAAAAGATTTCACGTGGTCATAAGAGCCAAGCAATAGTGTGTTTCTAGATCCGGCTGTTGGTGTTTTCCAATAAGTTGATGCTTTATTTGCGCGCACAGTTTTTACCAGAACATCACCTTTGTTTTCGCGTGGTAATAGTTCATAGCCACTCGGAAGGGGTTTGTCGTTTGTGCATCCGGCCAGGAGCACAGCGATAAAGGCAAACAGTCCAAGGTACTTTAGCACTTTATATTTTGATATTCGCATTGTCATGAATCTCGTTTCCAGATTTAAAAACAATATTTCCTTTTTTGACGACCTTATCAACAAAGTTCATCCCAAAGTGATAGGGCAAAAGTTTATAATCCGATACATTCAAAACAACAAAATCGGCCTGCATACCAACTTCAAGTCTGCCGACATCATTCACCCGGCCAATCGCGGCAGCAGCATGTTCAGTCGACGCCACTAAAGCTTCAGCAGGAGTCATACGCATCTGCGTGCAGGCGAGCGCCATCATCATTGGCATGGATTGGGAGGGTGACGAACCCGGATTAAAATCCGTAGCAAGTGCCACCGGCAGTCCAGCGTCGATCATCTTGCGCACAGGTGCATATTTTTTTAAACCCAAAAAGAAAACAGCGCCCGGCAGCAGGACGGGAATAACACTCGAACTCGCTAAAGCTGAAATGCCTTCATCACTTATATAATCCAAATGATCAGCCGAAATCGCGCCAACTTTAGCAGCCAGTTCAGCTCCTCGTCCCTCGGAAAGCTGATCGGCATGTATCTTGGGAATCAATCCTACTTTATGAGCCTTCTGCAAAATTCGCTTCGACTCATCGAAAGTAAAAACATGCTCCTCGCAAAACACATCACAAAAGACTGCTAATTCTTCTTCTGCAACGCGAGGGAGCATTTCTTCAATGACCAAGTCAATATAATATTCCCGTCGATCGTGATATTCTTCAGGAATTTCGTGCGCACCCAAAAATGTGGGCACCACTTCAACGACATGTGCCTCTGCAAGTTCCTTGATAACACGCAAGAGTTTCAATTCATCCGCAACGCTCAGACCATAGCCGCTTTTCGCCTCTATTGTCGTGGTGCCGCAGGCGAGAAAACGATCGAGGTAAAGAGCCGCATGCCGGCGCAAATAATCTTCGCTGGCCTCTCTCGCCTTTCGGACGCTCGATTTTATCCCCCCTCCTGCTTTTGCAATTTCCCGGTACGTCTTTCCCCGAATCCGCATTTCAAATTCATCTTGCCTGGTTGCGGCAAAAACAGGATGAGTATGCGGGTCAACAAAACCTGGGGCAATAGATTGCCCGCCAGCCTCGATGATCTTTGCTTTTGAAGCGTCAACAGCCTCCATAACTGCGGAGGTTTTTCCGACGGCAACAATTTTATCGCCACGGGCAGCAAGAGCAGCGTCTTCAATTAAGAGCAATCCGCCGTCTGATTTTTGAGATGTCTCGGCCTGTCCCCAAAAAGAAGTGACAAGCTGAGCAGCACTTTTTACAATAATATCCGCACGAATCGACAAAACGCCAAAGCTCCTCATTTAATTTTTATCGGAGCAACAAAACGTTTCAATTTAGAAATTATTGGCCAAAAAGCAATATGAATTTTGCAAGAAGCGGGGGTGTTATGTATTTTGTCGAAGATCGCTTCCCCGATAATTCGGGATAAACTAACGCTCCGCTCCTCGCGATGACATGCTTTTCGATTTTTTACGAATTTGTTATGTATTAAAAAAGCAGGGGACAAAGATGAGCCTGTTATAAAAAAGGGCAATCTTGTGATTGCCCTTTGGATAACAATATGAAATAGTTTTTACTCTTCAGATTCAGGTTCAGGTTCGGTTGTTTCACCTTCCTTACGTTCTTTCTCTGCTTTTGCCTCGCGCTTTTGCCGCGCTTTCTCAATCTTCGCAGCCTGAACACCTTCATAGCCGACCATTTCAAAAATGGCAAGAGGTGCATTATCACCTTTTCTGTGTCCAATCTTTATCACGCGCGTATAGCCACCATTTCTGTCAGCATACGTAGGAGCGATTTCCTCAAATAACTCTTTGACTAATTTTTTGTCTTTAACGGTTCGCAAAACCATCCTTCTGGATGCCAAGTCACCACGTTTTGCAAAAGTAATAAGACGTTCAACTGTTGAACGAGCTTCTTTTGCTTTTGGCGTTGTGGTGATAATACTTTTATGAGTCAAGATCGCTGTTGCCAAATTTGATAACATCGCTTTTCTATGGCTAACTGTCCTGCCCAGTTTTCTTCCTGACTTTAAATGCCTCATAAAATTAATCCTTCAAATCTATTTTAAATCAACCTTCAGACTTTTTGAGAAATTTTTCGATATCCATACCGAAATGCAGACCTTTTTCTTCCAGAATTTTATTGAGTTCTGTCAGAGACTTTCGGCCAAAATTCCTGAATTTAAGCATCTCCTGCTCATCCCTGGAAACAAGATCGCCGATTGTTTGAATATTGGCAGCCGTCAGGCAATTATGCGAGCGAACGGAAAGCTCCAGTTCATCAACATTCATCTTGAGCAGGTTGCGAATGCGGATTGCTTCTTCATCCACTTCAGGCGTTTCCTCTTCCTCAGTCTCCACATCGATCGAAATGAACAATGAGATATGATCTTTTAATATCTTGCCCGCATAGCTGAGTGCGTCATCAGGCGTGATGCTGCCGTCTGTGGTTATTTCAAGTATTAACCGTTCGTAATCTGTTTTTTGTCCGACACGCGTATTTTCCACTTTATAAGTGACGCGGGTAACAGGTGTAAAAATTGCGTCAATCGGAACCGTACCCAAAGGCATATCAGGAAATTTGTTTTCCTGGGATGGGACGTATCCTCTGCCACGTGAAATTCGCAACTCTAACTTGAAATCCGCATCTTTATTCAAAGTCGCGATATGCAGATCGGGATTAAGAATTTCAAACTCTGTTGTATTCTCCTGAATATCGCCTGCTTTAAACTCTTTGGGTCCCTTCAGGTCAATGACAACTTTTTCGGGTCTCTTTTCAATAAGCTTAATACAAACTTGTTTCAAATTCAAAATAATGTCTGAAACATCTTCAAGAACACCGGGGATCGTGGAAAATTCATGCAAGATTCCGTCGACGCGGATACTTGTAATCGCTGCACCGGGAATGGAAGACATCAAGACTCTTCTTAAAGAGTTGCCGATTGTTGTTCCAAATCCCCGTTCCAGTGGTTGTACTATAAACTTTCCACAAGTTGTACTATATGTTGACTCATCCAGTTCAATGCTCTCTGGCATCTGAAAACTTGGTAAGGCCATACGGTTTGCTCCATAAAATAAATGACAAGTGACAAATGAAATTGTATCGAGTTTTTTCGACCAATTTTACTTTGAATAAAGCTCGACAATCAAACTTTCATTCACATTCACGGGTATTGACTCTCGACCGGGAACTTCCAGGACAGAGCCCGACATCCCCGCTTTATCCAATGACAGCCATGAAACCATTTTACCGTCACGAACCCTTTTCATTGCACCATGAATCATCTCTAGTTGTCGGCTTTTATCTCTCACTTTTATTTCGTCACCGCTAGATACTTGAAAAGAAGGAATATCTACCAGAGCCCCATTTACTGAAAAATGGCGATGACGAATCAATTGACGGGCCGCAGCACGGGATGGTGCTAAACCAAGGCGGAATATAATATTATCCAACCTACATTCCAGCATTCGGAGCAGATTTTCACCGGTAATACCCTTGGCTCGTTCCGCTTTCTTGAAATAATTATGAAATTGGGCCTCCAGCAATCCGTACATTCTTTTAACTTTTTGCTTCTCTCTTAACTGGATCGAGTATTCAGACTGTTTGAATCTTCTCGCGCGTCCATGCTGACCCGGTGCATACCCTTTTTTGTCAAATGGGCACTTGTTGGAATTGCATTTTGTGCCCTTGAGGAAAAGCTTCATTCCTTCCCTGCGACACAATTTACAATCAGCACCAGTATATCTCGCCATATAAAAAGACCTCCTCGTTAACGACTCGTTTGTCGCCGTAAAAATCAGTATTTCTATTTAATAGTCAAACCCGACGCCTTTTAGGCGGTCGACATCCGTTATGGGGAATAGGTGTTACATCCTTAATAGAAGTAACCTCCAAACCCGCTGCCTGCAAAGAACGAACTGCCGCTTCACGACCGGAACCAGGACCTTTGACGAGAACTTCCACTCTCTTCAGGCCAAGATCCATCGCTTCTTTTGCGGCCGCTTCTGCTGAAAGCTGTGCAGCAAAGGGCGTACTTTTCCGCGATCCCTTAAAACCGGACCGACCGCTTGTTGCCCATGAAATCACGTTTCCGTAGACATCCGTCAAAGTAACATTTGTGTTATTAAATGTTACCTTGATGTGGGCGATACCATTCGCTTCTACTTTTTCTTTCTTTTTCGATGTTCGTTTTCTGGGGTTAGCCAATGATCACCTCGCTAATATAAAAACAAAACTTATTTTTTCTTTTTGATACCAACAGATACGCCACGCTTGCCGCGTCTTGTTCTCGCATTGGTATGCGTGCGCTGTCCTCGAACCGGCATATTCCGTCTATGACGCAATCCTCGATAGCAGCCAATATCCATCAGCCTTTTAATATTCATGTGGATTTCGCTGCGCAAAGCGCCCTCAACTTTATATTCTCCTACGATAACATCACGCAGTTTGGCAATGTCATCGGGATCCATGTCGCGGACACGCATATCGGGGTTTACATTTGTCTTTGCCAATATTTTCTGTGCAGAAGACATTCCAATACCAGCTATATAGGTAAGAGCAACTTCAATTCTCTTATCCCGAGGTAAATCTATACCTGCAATACGAGCCAAGATATTCTCCTTTAATTCTCGTTACTCAGACAATTAACCCTGGCGTTGTTTGTGCCTGGGGTTTCTTTTGCAAATAACTCTGACAACACCTTTTCTACGAACGATTTTACAATGCTCGCATACTTTTTTTACCGAAGATCTGACTTTCATATTTTTGCTCCTATTTGTATCGATAGATGATTCGACCACGGGTCAAATCATAAGGAGATAATTCCACAGTAACTTTATCACCGGGTAATATTTTAATAAAGTGCATCCTCATCTTGCCGGAAATATGTGCGAGTACTTTATGTCCGTTTTCCAATTCCACTTTAAAATTGGCGTTGGGCAATGTTTCGAGAATGGTGCCATCAATTTTTATTGATGCTTCTTTTGCCATGATGTTAAATTTCCTCACTCGCTGCTAATGATAAAATTTCCGCTCCGTTTTTTGTAATCACCACATCGTGCTCAAAATGTGCTGAAGGTAATCCATCTCGTGTAACAACCGTCCATTGGTCATCTTGAGTATAAACCTTATATTCGCCCATATTAACCATCGGCTCAATTGCGAAAACCATGCCTGCCTTTAACCTGGGCCCTCTGTCAGCTTTACCGTAATTTGGGATCTGCGGTTCTTCGTGCATTTGTTTTCCGATCCCGTGTCCGACAAGATCACGCACAACGGAAAACCCGGCACTCTCGACATGCGTCTGAATAGCATAACTAATATCATAGAGACGATTGCCTTCCCTCGCTGCTTCTATTCCTTTATACAGCGATTCACGCGTGACCCGCACGAGTTTTTCTTTTTCGGACGAAACTTTTCCCACGGCAAATGTTCTTGCAGCATCTCCATAATATCCGTTTAATTCGACGCCAATATCCACACTGACGATATCGCCTTCTCTGAGAACTCGTGGTCCCGGGATGCCATGAACAACCTGGTCATTAATAGAAACGCAAATATTTGCAGGGTAACCATGAAAATCTCTAAATGCCGGTCGTGCTCCCTTTGATCGAATATATTCTGAAATTTCTTTGTCAAGATCGATGGTGCGAACACCCGGTTGAATTCGAGATTGTGCCAACAAAAGTGATTCGGCTACAATTTGAGCACTCTTTCGTAAGAACTCGATCTCTCTCGAATTTTTTATGTTAATCATTTTACGCTTTAGAAAATTTCTGAAAAATCTTGTCAATATCCGCCCGCACCTGATCGACGTTCCGGGTCCCGTCAACCACGTACAGCTTTTGCTGCTCCAAATAGTAATCCTTTAGCGGAGCAGTCTTTTCCTTGTACACTTTAAGACGATTTCTGACGGTTTCTTCTTTATCATCGTCTCGTTGCATAATCTCACCGCCGCATATTCTGCATTTACCGTCTTCCGACGGTGGATCAGTGATCAAATTGTAAATATAGCCACACTTGCTGCAAACCCGCCTGCTCGTCAGCCGAGTAATAATAATTTCTTCAGGAACATCAAAATAAACGACACCGTCGATTGGCGCACTATCTTGTAAAATATCATCCAAACTTTGCGCCTGCGGTACTGTTCGCGGAAAGCCGTCCAAAATATAACCACTCGCACAATCCGGCCGCGCCAGACGCTCTTTAATCAGCGCAATAATGATATCATCGGAAACAAGACCACCGGATTCCATAATAGATTTGGCTTGCTTTCCAAGTTCAGTGCCCTCACTGACCGCTTGCCTGAGAATATCCCCGGTAGAAATTTGCGGGATATTATATTTTTCTGCCAAAACGGACGCTTGCGTTCCCTTGCCCGTGCCGGGCGCTCCAAGAAATATTGTTCTCATCATCTTCTCCGATTACGGAAACGGCTTAGAATCGCCGTCTTCCGCGAATCTTGCCGCTCTTCATAAAGCCATCATAGTGGCGCATGAGCAAGTGCGATTCAACCTGTTGTAAAGTATCCAGGGCAACGCCGACGACAATAAGCAACGACGTTCCTCCATAAAAGCTGGCAAAGTTATAAGATACATTGGTAAACTTTGCAACAACGGATGGAAAAATTGCAATAAGTGCCAGAAAAACAGATCCAGGTAAAGTAATTCGGGTCAAAATATTATCAATGAACTCGGACGTCCTTTTACCGGGTCGCACACCGGGAATAAACCCACCCTGCTTTTTCATATTATCAGCTACATCTACCGGATTAAAAGCTATAGCCGTATAAAAATAAGTGAAAAAGACAATCATAACGCCGTAAATAATCCAGTAACTCCAGGACTGATAATCGAACAGCGCATTTATAGACATCATAAAATTGCTGTTGGGAAAAAATTGCATGGCAGTTTGAGGAATAAACAGGATCGACTGCGCAAAAATGATCGGCATAACGCCGGCGGTATTGACTCTTAGCGGGATATGCGTGCTTTGGCCGCCGTAAATCTTACGTCCGATGACCCGCTTGGCGTACTGAACGGGTATTTTCCTCGTCCCCTGAGTTAAAAGAACAGTCCCGGCCACAGTGCCCACAAAAATAACCCATAAAAGCAATTCTGTTATTAACGTTCTGTTACCACTTGCGACTTGCTGCAACTCATCAAAAATCGAATTTGGAAACCGGGCGATGATTCCAATAAAGATAATCAAAGATATCCCGTTTCCTATCCCCCGCTCGGTGATCAATTCCCCCAGCCACATAATAAGGATCGTCCCGGCCGAAAGCGTTAACATGGTCAGCAAGCGAAATCCAAAGCCCGGGTGAGGAACCACAAGTTGCCCGGAAGTGCTGTATCCGATTCTTTCCAAAAACACACTAACGCCATAGCCCTGCATGATAGAAATAGCAACAGTGCCATAACGAGTCAACTGAGTGATCTTTTTCCTGCCCTGCTCACCTTCTTTTTGTAATTTCTGAAAATAAGGGACAACTGCTCCAAGCAACTGGATAATAATTGAAGCAGAAATATAGGGCATAATACCAAGAGCAAAAACGGTGGCACGCTTAAAAGCGCCACCCGCAAATAAATCGTAAAGACCAAGCAAACCGCGCTGCGCTTGTTGGAAGTATTCCAGCAATGCCTGCGCGTTTACACCGGGGATCGGAACATGGCCGCCAACCCGATAAACGATCAGGATGAGCGTGGTAAAAATGATGCGCTTTTTGAGTTCCGGAATCTTAAAGATACTCTGCAGACTCCCCATCATAATGTGGTAGCCCTCCCGCCAACAGCTTCGATTTTCTCGACAGCGGACCGACTAAACGCGTTGGCTGAAATTTCCAGTTTTCTGTCCAATTGCCCATCGCCTAATATTTTGACGGGGATGCTCACCTTTTTTATTAATCCGCTTTCAAAGAGAACCAGAGGATTAATTTCATCAACTTTGAGTTTGTTCAAGTCACAAAGATTGACAATTTGAACTTCTTTTTTATTAAAATTCTTAAAACCACGTTTGGGAAGACGACGCATGATTGGCATCTGACCGCCTTCAAACCACAAGTGCTTTTTAGAGCCGGAACGGGAACGCTGGCCTTTATGTCCGCGCCCGGAAGTTCCTCCGCGAGCTCCTCCGCGTCCAATTTTCTTACGGTTTTTACGAGCCCCATCTGCATATTTTAATGTCGATAAATCCATTTCTTCCTCAAACAAATTATATTAAGCAATAAACAGACGAATCACTACAGTTCTTCAACGGAAACTAGATGCGAGATTCGATTGATCATTCCACGAATCACAGGAGTGTCCGAATGGACAACACTTTGATTTAATTTTCGCAAGCCTAACGCCTTGGCCGTAGCTTTCTGCTTGGCCAATCGTTTAATTGTGCTGCGCTTTAAAGTAATTTTTAATTGTTTTACTTTTTTCTTTGCCATTGAGCAATTCCTAATACATCAATTTCTATTCTTCTACAGTGTCTTTGACTTTAGGTACGGTATTAAAAACTCTCATCACCGAAAGGCCTCGCTTTCGAGCTATGCTCTGAACGTCCATCAGGTTCTCAAGCGCAACCATTGTGGCTTTAACCACATTATGAGGATTTGCAGAACCACGGCTCTTTGTAAGAACATCTGTAACACCAACCGCTTCCATGATAGCACGAACAGGGCCACCGGCGATCACACCCGTACCCGGGGCAGCAGGTTTCAAAAAGACCCGACCTGCACCGTACTTGCCCTCAATTTCGTGGGTTAAAGTACCATTTAAAAGTGGTACAAGGATGAGGTTTTTCTTTGCGACTTCAGTGCCTTTTGAGATGGAATCAGCGACTTCGTTCGCTTTTCCGAGACCGACGCCAACATGTCCCTTGCCATCGCCAACAACAACAATTGCGTTAAAACTGAATCTCCTACCGCCTTTGACAACTTTGGCGACGCGGTTGACATGAACTACTTTTTCGTTTAGGTCTAATTCGTTGGGATTTATTCTATCCAAATCCTTACAACTCCTTTTTCACAATTGTTAGAAATAATTAAAAGTCCAAGCCACCTTCTCGTGCGCCTTCGGCCAATGCTTTTACACGACCGTGATACAAGTAGCCGGCGCGATCAAAGATAATTGATTTCACTTTCTTCTTGGCCGCCAATTTTGCAACCAACTTTCCGACCTCTTTAGCCTGTTCAACCTTGGAAACGCCTTTGATTTCGGCTGCGATATCCTTTGACAAAGAAGATGCAGTTGAAATTGTTCGACGACCGTCATCATCTACAATTTGTGCATAAATGTGCTTATTGCTTCGATGCACAACCAAACGAGGTCTTTCTTTCGTCCCTCGAATCTGCTTCAGGATGTGTTTTCTTCGACGTTTCCTGGCTAATTTTTTTCCTAAAATCCTGTCTGGCATGATTATTACTCATCATTCAAATTTAATCACATATTTAATAATTTTAAGCAGCAGTTTTTCCTGCCTTCTTTCTCACAACTTCGTCGGCATAACGAATTCCCTTGCCTTTGTAAGGTTCGGGGGGGCGAAAGGAACGTATTTTTGCGGCAACTTGCCCAACCAGGACTTTATCGATACCGCGAATAATAACTACGTTATTCCCTTCTACCGCAGCTTCAATACTTTCGGGCGGAATATAAAGAATTTGATGCGAGTATCCAACAGAGATAAGCAGTTTTTTACCTTTCAATTCCGCGCGATAACCTACACCAACAATTTCGAGCCTTTTTTCAAAGCCGGATGTAATACCTTGTACAATATTCGCAACAAGAGTTCGTGAAAGCCCATGAAGCGAACGATGCTCTTTGCTTTCAGAAGGTCTATCAACAGTCAACGTCCCATCCTTTAGTGTCAATTTCATGTCCGGATGTATCTGTACGCCAAGCTCACCCTTTGGGCCTTTTGCCGTAACATAGTTATTTTTAAAATCAATCGACACACCGTCGGGAATGGATATGGGTATTTTTCCAACTCTTGACACAACGTTCTCCTAGTTTAAGTTTACCAGATATAGCAAAGGATTTCTCCTCCAACACCGGCTCGTCGAGCTTCCTGACCAGTCATTACGCCTTTGGATGTCGTTAGTATCGAAACGCCAAGGTTGTTAAAAACCCTCGGTATTGTTTTTTGATTAACATAACGACGAAATCCCGGTTTGCTTATACGTTGTAATCCGGTAATCACACTTGTATTATTCTCATCGTATTTCAAGTAGATTCGAATGACGCCTTGTTTTCCATCATCAATAAAAACATGGCTTTTGATATATGCCTCTTCCTGCAATATCTTTGTCATTTGTTTTTTCAAATTTGAAGACGGAATATCTACTTTGCGATGTTTTGCCCTGCTCGCATTTCTGATTCTTGTCAGATAATCTGCGATGGGATCAGTGTTTGACATGTAATTTCTCCCTAACAACCCAATATTCGGCTGAAACTAATTAAACAAAATCTCATATAAATCGAGCTACCAGCTTGCTTTGGTAACGCCAGGTATTTTACCTTCCAAAGCAAGTTCACGAAAACAGAGTCGACAAACTCCAAATTTTCTATAGTATGCTCTTGGGCGCCCACAGCGGGAACAGCGGTTGTACTTCCTTACCTTAAATTTGGATTCTTTTTGTGCTTTTACGATTAAAGCTTTTTTAGCCAACACAACTCCTTGCGAATTTGTGAAATAAAATGATTAAGATCTCTTGATAAACGGCATTCCGAATTCTTTTAGCAACTCGTACGCCTCTTCATCAGTTTTCGCGGTTGTCACAATTGTAATATTGAAACCGCGGATTTTTTCAATTTTATCATAGTCGATTTCAGGAAACACAATTTGCTCTTTGATAGACATATTGTAATTTCCTCTGCCATCAAATTTAATCGGCAAGCCGCGAAAATCGCGTACCCGCGGAACCGCAATGCTAACCAGGCGCTGCAAGAACTCATACATCATGTACTTGCGCAAATTAACGCTACAACCAATTGGCATGCCTGCTCTCAACTTAAAATTAGAGATAGCTTTCTTTGCCCTGCGAATAACCGGCTTTTGACCAGTTATTTTCGCAAGCTCCTCGGCAGCCGCTTCGACATGCTTCGAGCTTTCCGTTCCATCTCCAACCCCCATATTCACAACTATTTTCTCAAGACGAGGTACCTGCATCACATTTTTATAATTAAACTTTTTGTGCATGTGCGATACTATTTCGTCTTTATATAGTTTTAGAAAATCCGGTACGTACTTTTTTTCTTTGGTAGCCATTTTTTAAAATCCAACATTAATTTGAAGAAACCAGCATTTCACCACATCTTTTGCAAATGCGTACCCGGTTTTTTCGCTGTTGTGCTTCATCGAAAACAACCACAGTACCCATTCGGCTCGGCGTATTGCACTTTGGACAGATAACCATGATGTTCGCAACATGGATTGGTGCCTCTTTTTCAACAATACCGCCTTGAGGATTTTGCTGCGTAGGTCTGGAATGTTTCTTTATAAAATTCACTCCTTCAACAATAACACGATCCTCTTCAGGAAAGACCTTAAGAACCTTTCCTTTTTTTCCTTTATAATTTCCTGCTAAAACCAGGACTTGATCATTTCTTCTTACACGCATTTGAAAGCTCGCCTTTTATGGCCAATAATTTACATTTTCTATAGAACTTCGGGTGCCAGAGATACAATTTTCATGAATTGTTTTTCACGTAACTCACGCGCCACCGGACCAAAGATACGCGTCCCTTTAGGTTCCATCGCATCATTGATAAGAACGGCTGCGTTTTCATCAAAGCGAATGTAGGAGCCATCCTTACGCCGTTTTTCTTTTTTTGTACGCACGACCACTGCCTTGCTGACCTCGCCCTTTTTTACAGGGCTATTGGGTATTGCCTGCTTAACAGAGACAACTATAATATCTCCAACAGATGCATATTTTCTTTTTGACCCGCCAAGAACACGAATGCACATCACTTTTTTCGCACCGGTGTTATCAGCTACATTTAACCGACTAGATTCCTGGATCATTATTCATTCCTTCTACTTCACAATTGCAGAGATAGTAAAGTTATTTGGCTCTCTCTAGTATTTCGATCAAGCGCCACCGTTTACTTTTGCTCAAGGGTCTCGTTTCCATGATCTTCACAACATCACCTACATGGCTGTCATTATTTTCATCATGAGCCATGAATTTTGTCGTTTTTCTCACATACTTTTTGTAAAGTGGATGTTTGATATTTCGTTGCACCTGAATAACGCGACTCTTATCCATCTTGTCGCTTGAGACAACGCCAACCTTAACTTTTCTATGTGCTCGTTCCACTATGAATTCTCCAAAATCCCAAAATTATTATTACTTGAATGGCTCAGTCAACTTCTCACGCCGGATTCATATTCATGGATCACGGTCTTTAGCCTTGCAATATCACGCCTTACCATTCGTATTCGAAGCGGGTTGTCAAGCTGGTGAGTTGAATGCTGAATACGAAGATTTTCAAATTCTTCCTCAGCATCCTCGAGTCGTACTTCCAACTCATCCAGAGACAGTTGTTTTATGTCATCCATCTTCATGCTATTATTCTCCGAAATCCGAGGTGGTCACAAACTTTGTCTTTAAAGGGAGTTTATGTGCGGCCAGCCGCAATGCCTCTTTTGCGATACTTTCAGACACACCGTCAAGCTCGAAAATAATTCTTCCGGGTTTTACAACGGCAACCCAATATTCCGGAGCGCCCTTGCCTTTTCCCATTCTGGTTTCAGCAGGCTTTTTGGTGCATGGCTTGTCAGGAAAAATACGAATCCAGACTTTACCGGTTCTCTTGACATATCGAGTCATGGCAACACGCGCAGCTTCTATCTGTCTGGCAGTAATCCAATGAGGATCCAAGGCTTTCAATCCAAATTGACCAAAAGCCAAACGCGATCCACGAACCGCTTTCCCGGTCATACGGCCACGTTGCTGTTTTCTATATTTCACTCTTTTTGGCATTAACATAAACTACAATCTCCACAAATATCTTTAAATCATTTGATCACCGATAACTTCGCCACGGCAAATCCATACCTTAACACCTATCGTCCCATAAGTTGTTTTGGAGATGGCAGTGGCGTAGTCGATGTCAGCCCTTAATGTATGCAAAGGAATGCGGCCTTCTTTGTATTGCTCACGTCGAGCCATTTCAGCCCCGCCAAGTCTTCCTGCGCAACTGATACGAATTCCCTCTGCTCCCATTCTCATTGCGGACATGATCGCTTTTTTCATTGCACGACGAAAAGAAACTTTTCCGGCCAATTGACTGGCAATGTTCTCAGCCACAAGAAAGGCATCCAGTTCCGGCCGTTTAATCTCATTAATATTCAGTTGAATATCTTTCGATGTTACCCTCTGCAACTCTTCGCGCAGCTTGTCCACCTCACTGCCTTTTCGGCCAATAACAATGCCGGGCCTTGCTGTATGAATCGTGAGGGTGATTTTCTTGGGCGTTCTTTCGATTTCGATTCTGGAAATACTCGCACGCTGTAATCTGTTACGAATATATTTCCGCAGCATTAAATCTTCTTTTAACTTTTTATCGAAATTCTTTTCATCGAACCATTTCGAATCCCAGCTCCTGATAACACCAAGCCTGAAACCTATAGGATTTGTTTTTTGTCCCAAACCTATCTCCTACAATAAAAACACGTTAGTTTTTCCTGTCGGCCACAACAACCGAAATATGACAAGTTCGTTTTATTATCCTTGCAGCCCTCCCCATTGAAGCGGCACGGAATCGCTTTAAAGAAAAAGCACCATCAATTTTCAATTCTTTGATATACAAATCTTCCGGCGACAATTTTGATGCTTCTTCATTGTTAAGCATATTGGCCACCGCGGATCGGAGAACTTTTTCCAAAGGCTCCGATGCGCTTGTGGCACTGTAATGTAACGCATTTATGGCACTATTCACATCCATATCACGAACCATTTTCGCGACCCTGCGAACTTTATAGGGTGACATGCGAATCCATTTAGCTATCGCCCTGGCTTCCATTTGAATTACTCCGAATCTTTTGTTAATGTCTGGACTTTTCGGCTTTTCTATTTACATGGCCTCGATAAGTTCGAGTATGGGCAAACTCTCCCAATTTATGACCAACCATATTCTCAGAGACGAATACCGGGATAAACTTGTTCCCGTTATGAATGGCCAACGTATGTCCGACAAATTCCGGTGGAATTGTGGATCGGCGCGCCCATGTTTTAATTACTCTTTTTTGGTTTGAGTTATTAAGCTCTTCTATTTTAGCCAGGAGCTTCTCCTCAATATACGGACCCTTTTTAATTGATCTTGCCATCGATAGTAATCTCGCTATTTTCTTCGTTTAATGATAAAAGAATCAGAAGGTTTTGCCTTGCGCGTCTTGTAACCTTTTGTTGGTTTACCCCATGGTGTACACGGGTGACGCCCACCTGAACTTTTTCCCTCGCCTCCGCCCATGGGATGATCGACGGGGTTCATGGCAACACCTCTGACTTTGGAGCGCCTTCCAAGCCAACGGCTTCGCCCTGCTTTGCCAAGAGTTATATTCTCGTGATCTGTATTGCCAACCTGACCAATGGTTGCACGACAACCCAGCCGTACCATCCGAACTTCACCGGACGGTAATTTTACCTGTGCGTACTCGCCTTCCTTTGCGACGAGTTGAGCATAAGTACCGGCTCCGCGCGCAATTTGACCGCCTTTACCGACTTTCATTTCAAGGTTATGAATTGTTGTGCCCAGAGGAATCTTGGCCAAAGGCATCGAGTTTCCGGTTCTGATCTCCGGAGCTTCTCCGGATAGAACCGTATCTCCAACCTCCAACCCAATCGGTGCAAGGATATATCGTTTTTCTCCATCTGTATAATTGAGAAGGGCAATAAATGCACTTCTGTTCGGATCATATTGAATGGATGCTACTTTTGCAGGAATTTCAAATTTATCCCGCCGAAAATCAATTATACGATAATTCCTCTTATGACCGCCGCCCCTTCTTCTGGCTGTAACACGGCCAACATTGTTTCTTCCGCCGGATTTTTTAAGTGGCGCCAGCAATGAACGTTCAGGTTCAGTGCTGGTAATCTCTGCAAAAGAATTGACACTTTTATAGCGCTGACCAGGGGTAATCGGTTTGAAATTTTTTAAAGCCATCTAGTTATTCTCCTCGAACTCGGCTCTCAACCTTTTGAGCCTTCAAAGAAATCGATCTCATCGCCGCTTCTCAATGTTACAATAGCTTTCTTCCAGTCAGATCGCTTTCCGGTGGTAATCCCTCTTTGCGTATTCATCTGCTTGGATTTTCCAATAACATTGATTGTCCTGACCGAATCCACTGTTACATCGAACTTTTTTTCAATTGCTTTCTTTATCTCTATTTTGTTCGCAGATTTGTTCACTACAAAAGCATACTTGCCCAAATCATCCTGCATTCTCAGCATCTTTTCTGTTAGAATTGGGCGAACAAGAATTTCCTGCTTTTTTTTCATGATGATAGAATACCTTCCAACTTTTTCATGGCACTCTCTGTGATAAGCAATGCCTTACAATCTAACAAATCATAAGTAGATGCATCTACGGCCATCGCGACTTTAAGGTTTTTAATATTGCGACTTGCCAATAAAATAGCAGAATCATACTCATTGACCAATAAAAGCGTTTTCGATGCCGTCAGACCAAATCCTTTAAGCAGAGAAAAGACTTCTTTGGTTTTCACCTCAGTCAAAGTAAAATCTTCCAGCACCTTCATCTGCTCATCACGGGTTTTTGCTGAAAGGACTGAAATCCTTGCTAATTTTTTCACCTTTTGTGGCAATTTATACAAATACGGGTGTGGCTGAGGACCATGAGCCGTACCACCACTTTTCCAAATAGGAGACCTGATCGTACCAGCACGTGCCGTACCGCGCCCTTTCTGCTTCCACGGTTTTCTCCCGCCTCCTGAAACCATACTTCTTGTTTTCGTCGCAGCCGTTCCCTGTCGCGAATTTGTTCTTTGCGCCTGGACAGCCAGATAAACCGTATGCTCATTCGGCTCAGCAGCAAAAACTTTATCGGAAACCTCTAATTTGCGACCAGCAAGATCCCCATTTTTTGTATAGATATCTAGCTCCATATCCCATTACTTTCTAATTAAAACGATACCGTTATTGGCGCCCGGAATGGCTCCCTTTACGACCATTATGTTGTTTTCAGGATCAATCTTTAATATTCGTAAATGCGACACTGTATTTTGCACGCCGCCCATTCGGCCACCCATTCGAATACCCTTCATAACCTTTGATGGGCTGGAACTTTGACCAATAGAGCCAGGGGCACGCAGTCTGTCGCTTTGACCATGGGTTTTTGGCCCGCCACCAAAATTGTGACGCCGTACAACACCCGCGAATCCTTTACCTTTGCTCACTCCTGTCACAGACACACGATCGCCAATAGTGAAAATATCAACCTTAATCTCGTCACCGAGTTTAACATCTTCACCCTTATCAAAACCCCGAAATTCTTTGAGAACCCGAAACGGTTTTGTACCGGCTTTTTTCAAGTGTCCAAGCAAAGGCTTGGTCGTATGTTTTTCTTTTTTATCCGCAAACCCAACCTGAATAGCATCATAGCCATCTGTCTCTTCGGTCTTGATCTGGGTAACAAAACATGGTCCCGCCTCTATCACTGTGCCTGCAAAAGCATTTCCGGCCTCGTCAAAGATTCGGGTCATGCCAACTTTTTTTCCAAGTATTGAAAGCATTTCCATACCAAATGAATTTTAACTTTATTAATTCGAGTCTATTATTAACGACAAATCAAACCACTAACCCATCATACCTTG
Organism: Calditrichota bacterium; assembly: GCA_013152225.1. Taxonomy (GTDB): domain Bacteria; phylum Zhuqueibacterota; class Zhuqueibacteria; order Residuimicrobiales; family Krinioviventaceae; genus Hydrothermomicrobium. Next base: position 16,584 of record JAADGR010000313.1, on the reverse strand, counting down.
ATTTCAACATCGACACCCGCGGGCAACTCTAGTTTCATCAGAGCGTCTACCGTCTTTGGTGAAGAGTTGTGAATATCCACCAACCTTTTGTGAATACGCGTCTCAAACTGCTCACGAGACTTTTTATCAACGTGAGGAGAACGTAATACAGTATAAACACTGCGTCGCGTTGGCAAAGGAATCGGGCCTGAAATCATGGCACCCGTTTGTTTTGCAGTATTTATGATCTTTTCTGTGGACTTGTCAATCAGCCTATGATCGTAAGCTTTTAACTTGATTCGGATTTTTTGACCCGCCATTTACTAACTCCAAAATATATAGCAATGACAACAACTTTTCTATTTATTCGATAATTTCAGTAACTACACCGGCGCCAACCGTGCGCCCGCCTTCACGTATTGCAAACCGCAAACCTTCTTCCATGGCGATATCTGTAATCAATTCACATTCCATCGTTATGTTATCACCAGGCATGACCATCTCAACACCGTCAGGAAGCTTGATCGAACCCGTTACATCCGTTGTGCGAAAATAAAACTGAGGACGATATCCATTGAAAAACGGCGTGTGGCGACCACCTTCTTCTTTGCTCAATACGTAAACTTCTCCTTTGAACTTGGTGTGCGGAGTGATCGAACCCGGCTTCGCAACAACCTGACCACGCTCCAACTCGTCCTTGTCAACTCCGCGCAAAAGCAATCCTGCGTTGTCTCCGGCCTGACCCTCGTCCAATAACTTGCGAAACATTTCAACACCCGTACACACCGACTTGCGATGCGTACCAAGACCAATAATCTCTACTTCATCACCAACATGAATGATACCACGCTCGATTCGACCTGTGCCAACCGTTCCTCGACCCGTGATCGAAAAAACATCCTCAACAGGCATCAGGAAGGGCTTGTCTTTATCTCGCTCAGGTGTCGGAATGTATGAATCTATTGCATCCAATAAATCCTGAACCGGCTTCCACTCTTCTCCGGTAAAATCGCCGGCTACACCTTTTTCCATCGCTCGTAAGGCACTGCCACTGATAATCGGTATCTCGTCACCGGGAAAGTCATACGCGCTTAACAATTCGCGTACTTCCAACTCGACCAGTTCCAACAACTCCGGATCGTCAACCTGATCCGTCTTGTTCAAAAATACCACGATCGAAGGTACATTCACCTGACGCGCAAGCAGGATGTGCTCACGTGTCTGCGGCATCGGACCATCAGCCGCCGAAACAACCAAAACAGCTCCATCCATCTGCGCTGCACCGGTGATCATATTCTTGATATAATCCGCGTGACCAGGACAATCCACATGTGCATAATGACGCTGGTCTGTCTCATACTCCACGTGAGCCGTATTGATCGTAATTCCGCGAGCCTTCTCTTCCGGAGCATTGTCGATCTCATCGTACTTTTTGATGCTTGCCTGACCCTTGTTGGCCAGGTACATCGTTATCGCAGCAGTTAACGTCGTCTTGCCATGATCAACGTGACCTATCGTCCCAATGTTGACATGGGGCTTTGAACGATCAAATTTTTCCTTTGCCATAACTTATCTCCTAATATTCATCTATTAATTTCAAATTCTGTCTCAAGCTGCCAAACCCATTTTTTCTAAAAGTTTTTTGGCAATATCTTTGTCAACATTTTCATACTTGTAAAACTGCATGGTAAAAACAGCGCGCCCCTGGCTCATATTCCTTAATGCTGTTGCATAGCCAAACATTTCCGCTAATGGCACGATTGCTTTAATTACCTGGGAATCAACTCTCTTTTCGTGGCCTTCAATTCTCGCCCGTCGAGTGGCAAGATCACTGAGAACGGTGCCAAAATAATCCTCAGGAGTTATGACTTCCAAAGCCATCATTGGCTCCATCAGGATTGGCGACCCTCTTCTCATGGCATCCTGCAAAGCCATCGAACCGGCAATTTTAAAAGACAGTTCCGAGGAATCTTCACGATGGAACGAGCCATCCAGCAGTGTCGCTTTAACTCCAATGACCGGATAACCGGCAATAGCGCCGCTAACCATGGATTCTTTAATCCCCTGCGAAATCGGCCTTATAAATCCTTTCGGAATGGTGCCGCCGACTGTTTTATCTTCAAACTCAAAAATATCTTCGGATTCAGATGGCTCAAACTCGACAACAATGTGAGCATACTGACCTTTACCGCCGGTCTGTTTTATGAACTTGATCTCACTCAAGACCTTTTCGGTAATTGTTTCACGATAAGCAACCTGCGGTCGCCCAACATTTGCCTGTACCTTAAACTCCCGCAAAAGCCTGTCAACAAGAATATCGAGGTGTAGTTCGCCCATCCCGGAAATAATCATCTGGCCCGTTTCTTCGTCAACCTTGAATTGAAATGTAGGGTCTTCATCAGACAACAAACCGAGGGAATTTACAAGCCGCTCTTCATCCGCCTTTGATTTCGGCTCAATGGCTATAGAGATCACAGGTATGGGAAATTGCATTTTCTCAAGCGAAATAACATGCTTGGGATCGCAAAGCGTATCGCCAGTGCGAGTCGATCTCAATCCCACAAGGGCAACTATATCGCCGGCAGTCATTTTATTAATATCTTCTTTTTTATTCGAAGACATGCGAAGGATTCTGCTGATCCTTTCTTTCTTTCCAGATGTCGAATTGAGCGCTGTTTTACCCGCCTCAATTTCACCTGAATAAACTCTAATATATGTCAATTTCCCAACATAGGGATCAGTCATAACCTTGAATGCCAGGGCCGTAAAAGGAGCCTCGGTTGAAGGCGGACGCGATTCTGCTTTATCGGTATAGGGATTATATCCCTCAACGTCAGGCATATCGAGCGGACTGGGTAAATAGCGAGTAATCGCATCCAACAACGCCTGAACACCTTTATTCTTAACAGCAGCACCACACAAGACAGGAACAAGTTCAACGTCCAAAGTTGCTTTTCTCAATGCAAGGTGAATATCTCGCTCTGCTACTTCTTTCCCGGCCAGAAAGTTTTCTAATATATTATCATCATAATCAGAAAGCGCCTCAAGCAATTCTGCACGATATTTCTGTGCTTGCTCTTGAAACTCGTCAGGTATATCAAGCTCCTGCCATTCCGCACCAAGTTTTTCTTCGTCATAAACAATGGCCTTCATTCTAATGAGATCGATGATCCCTGCAAGGTCATCACCCTGTCCCATTGGCAACTCGATGGGAATCGGAATTGCCCCAAGTCGATCACGTATCATTTGTACCGCACGATAAAAATCTGCGCCAACGCGATCCAACTTGTTAATAAAAGCAATACGCGGAACTTTATACTTGTTAGCCTGTCGCCAGACGGTCTCTGACTGCGGCTCAACACCGCTGACTGCGCAAAAAATTGCAACAGCTCCATCCAACACCCGCAGCGACCTTTCGACCTCTGCCGTAAAATCGACATGACCGGGTGTATCAATTATATTAATTTTATATTTCTTCCACTGACACGAAATAGCAGCGGAAGTAATGGTAATACCTCTTTCTTTCTCCTGCTGCATCCAATCCATTGTCGCAGCGCCATCATCGACCTCACCGATCCGGTGAACCCTTCCCGTATAGAAAAGAATTCTCTCCGTGGTGGTCGTCTTACCGGCATCGATATGCGCCATAATGCCGATATTTCTGACGTTTTCTAATGATTTTGAATTGGACATAAAAAAACCACTTACTTTTCGCTTTGCCCGTTTCAGGGCTTTTCATTTCGCATGCGCGCCCAGCAGTGACCGTAGCGCAACCCGCGACCGAAATGCTCCTCAAAGTATGTGGTTAACAAGGAAAGGAATATTTTCAGTCGTAAACTTGCACCAAGTCTTAACAACTACTTTCCATCGTGCTTACTGCAAAATGGAGTTGGACTGCAAGACCGGTAAAAGGATCAAATTAAATTGAATCCATTACCATCTGAAATGCGCGAAAGCCTTATTAGCCTCCGCCATTTTATGCGTATCTTCGCGCTTTTTTATCGAAGCGCCTTCACTCTTGGAAGCAGCTAAAAGTTCGGCTGCCAGCTTTTCAGCCATAGTCTTCTCGGAACGACCACGAGAGTAACTGATAAGCCATCGTATTGCCAGAGCTTGTTGGCGGTCGCCGCGAATTTCTACAGGAACCTGATAAGTCGCTCCTCCTACCCTTCTAGAGCGAACTTCTAAAATCGGTTTCACATTCCCGATCGCTTTTTCGAAAACTTCAACACCTTCACTGCCTGCCTTTTCGGAGATGCCGTCTAACGCTCTGTAAAATATTTTTTCAGCAACGCTGCGCTTACCACTCTCCAGCAGACCGTTGATAAATTTTGTCACTAAAACACTGTGATATTTAGGATCAGGCAAAACCTGCCTTTTTGTTGCTCGCTTTCTTCTTGGCATTCTTTTCTCTCAAAAGTTCAAATGTTCGACTACAAATCAGGGATAACTTACTTTTTTAATTTGGTTCCATATTTTGAACGACTTTGTTTCCGATCCTGAACACCACTTGTATCCAAAACGCCGCGAACAATATGGTATCGAACACCAGGTAAATCTTTTACTCGACCTCCACGAATCAAAACAATCGAGTGCTCTTGCAGATTGTGCCCTTCACCTGGAATATAAGCGGTTACTTCGAAACCGTTAGTCAGACGAACACGTGCAACTTTTCTCAACGCAGAATTCGGCTTTTTCGGTGTTGTCGTATAAACTCGAGTACAGACACCTCTTCGTTGCGGCGAACCGTTCAGAGCAGGGGCTGTCCCTTTTTTCACAACTCTTTTTCTTCCACTTCGAACTAACTGATTTATTGTAGGCACTTTTCCTCCTGAATCACTCAAGCCTATTAATATAAAGAATTAAATTCTAAATTTCAAGTTTTTTATTTTTTAAAAAGGTTTTATTCTTCCTCAATTTCACCAGCACCAGTCAACTCGATTTCCTCTTCAAGCAACGGGCCTTTAACTCTTAATTTTTTAAATTTTGAGATACCCGTACCCGCAGGGATAAGATGTCCCATGACGACATTTTCCTTCAACCCGTATAAATTATCGATTTTGCCTTCAATAGAAGCGTCTGTTAAGACACGTGTTGTTTCCTGAAAGGAAGCAGCGGAGATAAAACTTTCTGTCGTTAATGATGCTTTGGTAATTCCCAGAAGCAATGGTTGGAAAGTCGCTGGTTTCGCCGGCCTGGTAAGAGGCGGCTTTTTATCTTTTGCTTTTAATTTCTCGATAATTCCGCGGACCTCCTCAGCATCCATCAGGTCATTCACATGCAACTTGGAATCACCCGGATCAGTAACAACCACTTTGTTACGAGTTTTATTGTTTTCACGCAAAAAGGAAAGTCGGTCAACCTGATCATTTTCAAGGTACTTTGTGTCGCCCGCATCTTCGATTTTTACCTTTTGCAGCATCTGACGCACGATAACTTCGATATGCTTGTCATTGATGCGAACACCCTGCAATCTGTACACTTCCTGTATCTCATTGACAAGGTATTCCTGAACTTTGTTTGCGCCCATAATTGCCAAAATATCATGAGGGGCTACAGCACCTTCGGAGAGTTTTTCTCCCGCATGAACAAAATCACCATCATGGACAAGAACATGCTTTCCATAGCCGATTAAATAAATCTTTTCTTCATGTCCATCTTCGGACGTAACGATGACGCGCCTGACGCCGCGCTTTATTTCACCAAAACGGACGATACCGTCGATTTCGCTGACCACAGCGGGTTCTTTGGGTTTTCTCGCTTCGAACAATTCAGCAACTCGCGGCAGACCACCGGTAATATCTCTGGTTTTCGCAAATTCTCTTGGTATTTTCACCAGAGAATCGCCGGCTTGAACCTTACCACCCTCTCTTACCTGCAAATGTGAGCGAGTAGGAACGGCATAAGACCCAATGATTTCTCCGGCATCATCAAGAATCTGAATGGTCGGGCTAAGATTGCGACTTCGGGTTTCAATGATAAGCCTTTGCTTCAAACCCGTTGTCTCATCCAGTTCCTCGCGAAAAGTAACGTTTTCAATAATATCGATAAACTGAACGGTTCCGTCGGTATTCGTTATGATGGATGCCGTGTACGGATCCCATTTAAAAACAACGTCGCCTTTTTGTACTTTCGCCCCGGATTCTACCAAAAGCTCCGCAGAATAAGGGACGGTCAATCTTTCAATGACACGATTATCATCGTCGAGGATTTTCAATCGTCCATTGCGGCCAAGCGTAACAATAATTCCATCGTCTCGCTTGACGACTTTGAGATTTTCCCATTCTACAGTCCCATTACGTTTAACAGCAACCTGTGATTGCGCCGCGATACGGGAGGCAGTACCACCGATATGAAATGTACGCAAAGTTAACTGCGTACCCGGCTCTCCAATGGACTGAGCAGCCATTACACCCACAGCTTCTCCGATTGTGACCATTTTCCCGTTGGCAAGATTTCGCCCATAGCATCGCCCACACGCGCCACGCTGCGCTTCACACGTCAACACGGATCTGATCATCACTGTTTCGAGCCCGCTCTGAGCAATGAGATCGGCAACTTTTTCATAAATTAATTCCCCGGCCTCAATGATGATATCGCCTGATTCGGGATCAAAAACATCCTCGGCTGCCACTCGCCCGACGATACGATCACGCATTGTTTCAATGACCTCTTCACCTTCCTTCAAGTCTCCAACTCGCAAACCAAGGATCGTTCCGCAGTCTTCCATCGTTATAATAACATCCTGCGCAACATCAACAAGTCGGCGCGTAAGATAGCCTGCATCAGCCGTTTTCAACGCCGTATCTGCCAGTCCTTTTCTTGCGCCATGAGTTGAGATAAAGTATTCGAGCACTGAAAGGCCTTCGCGAAAGTTTGCCGTGATCGGACTTTCAATAATTTCGCCCATCGAACCGGTCATCTTTTTTTGAGGTTTCGCCATCAGACCGCGCATTCCGGCTAGCTGGCGAATCTGCTCCTTGGACCCTCTTGCACCGGAATCGGCCATCATGAAAATCGGATTAAATCCCTGGCGATCATGGCTAAGCCGTTCAAACATTTTCTCTGCAACATTGCTCGTTGTATGTGTCCAAATATCAATAATCTGGTTATATCGTTCACCATCGGTAATAATACCGCGTTCATATCTTTTGTGGATAGCTTCTACTTTTTTGTAAGCTTCGTCCAAAAGTTCATCTTTTTCTTTTGGTACAATCACATCTCCGAGGCCAACGGTCACACCGGACTTCATGGCATGCAGAAAACCAATCTCCTTCAGTTTGTCCAGCATTTCGGCGGTTTTCAAATTACCCAAAGTGGCATATGCACGGGCAACCAGTTCTTCAGTTGCTTTTTTAGTCAACAACTCGTTAACAAAAGGCAACTCTTCGGGGATCACACTGTTAAAGATAACGCGTCCCACGGTTGTATCTATAATTTTACCATCAACTCGAACTTTGATCGGTGCATGTAAATCAACACGATCATCATTACGGGCAATCATCACTTCCTCAGGAGATGAAAATATCATCCCTTCGCCCAAAGTACCGGATTTGCGCTTGGTAAGATAATAAATACCAAGAACAATATCCTGACTTGGAATGGCAAGCGGCCGCCCGTGCGCGGGAGACAAGATATTATGACTTGAAAGCATAAGCACCTTGGTCTCTATTTGTGCAAAGAAAGACAAAGGTACGTGCACGGCCATCTGATCACCGTCAAAGTCCGCATTGAACGCAGCACAAACAAGGGGGTGAATCTGAAGGGCTTTACCTTCAATCAGAACAGGCTGAAAAGCCTGAATGCCGAGACGGTGCAAGGTTGGTGCGCGATTGAGCATAATAGGATGATCATCAATGATTTCTTCAAGGATATCCCAAACTTCAGCGCCGCGTCGATCAACTAATTTCTTTGCGCTTTTTACCGTTTTAACTAATCCGCGCTCAACCAATTTGCGAATAACAAACGGTTTAAAAAGTTCGAGAGCCATTTCTTTCGGCAAACCACATTGATTGAGTTTTAATTCCGGGCCGACAACAATAACCGAACGCCCGGAATAATCGATTCGTTTTCCCAAGAGATTCTGACGAAAACGTCCCTGCTTTCCACGCAACATATCGGAAAGGCTCTTCAATGCTCTGTTTCCGTCACTTCGTACAGCGGAAGACTTGCGTCCGTTGTCAAAGAGTGAATCCACTGCCTCTTGCAGCATTCTTTTTTCATTTCGAAGAATAACTTCCGGCGCCTTGATTTCTAAGAGCTTTTTAAGACGATTATTACGGATAATAACCCGTCTGTATAAATCATTCAAATCAGAAGTTGCGAACCTCCCTCCTTCCAGAGGAACCAATGGACGCAGTTCCGGCGGAATAACGGGAATGACAGTCATCACCATCCATTCCGGCCTGTTCTCTTTGAATTTATTTGCGCGCCGAAAAGCTTCAATGACTTTAAGTCGCTTCAATGCGTCATTTTTACGCTGAATAGAGGTTTCAGTGCGAGCGGCTTCTCGTAAAAATTTTGCAAGATAATCAATATTAATCCGCTTCAGCAAATCCAGAACAGCCTGGCCGCCGATTTGCGCTTTAAACCTTTGCTCTTCCGGCACATCAGCCTCAACCTCTTTCATTCTGGTTGATATTTCCAGATAGTCTTCTTCGGTGACGAGTTCCTTCTCTTTCAGACCGCTTTCTCCCGGCTGCACAACGACATACGACTCGTAATATATAACCCTTTCAAGGTTTTTCATACTCATGCCGAGAACATAGCCTGCCTTGGAAGGCAAAGACTTCCAGTACCAGATGTGCACGACAGGAACAGCCAGAGTGATATGCCCCATACGTTCGCGCCGGACACTTTTCATCGTTACTTCTACACCGCAACGATCACATACAATACCCTTGTATCGAATTCTTTTATATTTTCCACAATGACATTCCCAATCCCGAACAGGACCAAAGATTTTCTCGCAAAAAAGTCCATCTTTTTCCGGCTTGAAAGAACGATAGTTTATTGTTTCCGGCTTTGTTACTTCTCCATGGGAACGTTCAAGAATTTTATCGGGAGAAGACAGACCGATATAAATAGAATTAAATTTCGTGCTATGTTTTGGAATGTCCTGAGTAATCATATAATTCAAAATATCACCTCCAAACTCGAAAACTGAGCCTGGTTATTTTTTTAATCATTTCAATTTTTAAGATGATGCTCCTTGGGCAGAGATAACTATTTTTTCTTACCATCACTTCTCAATTCAACATCCAAGCCCAATCCTTGTAATTCTCGAAGTAAAACGTTAAAAGACTCGGGCAAGCCGGGTTCAGGAATATTCTCTCCCTTAACAATAGCTTCATAAGTCTTGGAACGCCCTCGAACATCATCGCTTTTTACTGTCAGGATTTCCTGGAGGGTGTATGCCGCGCCGTAAGCTTCGAGCGCCCAAACCTCCATTTCACCAAATCTTTGACCACCAAACTGAGCTTTACCACCAAGCGGTTGTTGCGTTATTAAAGAGTATGGTCCTATCGAACGTGCATGAATTTTATCCTCAACCAAATGAGACAACTTGAGCATGTAAATCCAGCCGATGGTTACTTCTTCATCCATCAACTCTCCGGTTCGTCCGTCGTAAACTTGCGATTTTCCGCTTGTCGGAACTCCGGCTTTTTCCATTTCCTCTTTTATCTCATCAAGGGAAGCACCATCGAAAACAGGAGTGGCATAGTTGATGTTCAGGTTTTTCGCTGCCCAGCCAAGATTTGTTTCAAGTATTTGCCCAAGATTCATACGGGAAGGCACACCCAGTGGATTGAGAACAATATCTACTGGTGTTCCATCGGGCAAATAAGGCATATCTTCCTTGGGGACAATTTTTGCTACAACGCCCTTATTACCATGGCGCCCTGCCATTTTATCGCCAACCATCAACTTTCGCTTCTTGGCAACATAAACTTTGGCAAGTTGAGTGATACCCGGAGGCAGCTCATCACCGACAACTATTTTAAATTTGCGCAACTCGTATTCTTCCTGGACGTCGCGCAATTTCTTTTCATAACGAGCATTAATTTTTTCAACAAGAGAATTCGTATTCTCATCTTCTACTAGTGGATTCAAATAATCAATATTATCAAAATCGAGTTTTTCAATATTGGATTTTTTAATCTGGGTCTTGGCTTTAATCACAATTTTGCCAGACTCGAAATCTCTTATGCCGGCCGAAACCTGGCCCTCGAGAACACCAGACAATTTTTTCCGCCGATTTTCCGCAGCTTCAGTGTTTACGCGAACCAGCCAGTCTTCCAATTCTTCGAGCGCTTTTTTGTCTCTCCGCTTTGTTGTTGCATCTTTTTTCTTGCGGGAAAACAAATTCGTATCAATAACAACGCCTTTTAATCCCGGGGAACCTTTAAGGGATGCATCTTTGACATCACCCGCTTTTTCGCCAAAGATTGCTTTCAATAGCTTTTCTTCCGGCGTGGGATCGGTCTCTCCTTTTGGCGTAACTTTACCAACAAGAATATCTCCCGCAGAGACCTCGGCACCAATGCGGATAATTCCATTTTCATCCAAATCTTTTGTTGCGTCTTCGCTTACATTTGGTATCTCGCATGTCAACTCTTCTTCGCCGCGTTTTGTATCCCGAACCTGTAGTTCAAAAGATTCGATGTGCAGAGATGTATAAATATCCTCCTGAACAACCCGTTCTGAAATAACAATCGCATCCTCAAAATTATAACCACGCCACGGCATAAAAGCAACGAGCACATTTCTGCCCAGTGCCAGTTCGCCGCCATCGGTAGCCGGCCCGTCGGCTATGACCTGACCTTTTTTAACATGATCACCGACATCAATTATTGGCTTTTGATTTAAACAGGTATCCTGGTTCGTTCGTTTAAACTTTGTTAAATCATAAGTTACAATTTCCGATTCATCAAAATCTAAAAGCTCGGCAAGATCATCCGTTGTTTCTTTGCTCTTGGCTTTTCGAATGACGATCTGCTTCGAGTCGACCTGTTCTACTACGCCGTCGCATTTCGAAAGAATCACAGCGCGGGAATCATGAGCAACCTTGGCTTCCATTCCGGTTCCTACAAAAGGCGCTTCCGGCCGAAGCAGTGGTACCGCTTGTCGCTGCATATTGGATCCCATCAAAGCACGGTTCGCATCGTCATGTTCGAGAAACGGGATGAGTGCCGCAGCAGCAGAAACGATTTGAGTTGGAGAAACATCCATGTAAGCAACTTTGTCAGGAGTGACTATGGGAAATTCACCGCGATATCGACATCTGACACGTTCATTGACAAAATTGCCCTTTTCATCAAGGGGTTCATTCGCTTGCGCGATAATTTGCTGCTCTTCATCATCCGCAGTTAAGAAATTAATTTCTTTCGTAGCTACGCCTTTTTCAACGACACGATAGGGAGCCTCGATGAAACCAAAATCATTGATACGTGCATAAGTGGTTAACGAAGAAATCAGACCAATATTCGGGCCTTCCGGTGTTTCTATAGGACAAAGTCGGCCATAATGTGTATAGTGCACGTCGCGAACTTCAAAACCGGCGCGCTCTCTCGTCAAACCGCCCGGGCCAAGCGCCGACAATCTGCGTTTGTGGGTCATCTCGGAAAGCGGATTGGTTTGATCCATAAACTGCGACAATTGGCTTGTTCCGAAAAAAGTATTGATGACAGAGAGAATCGTCCGTGCGTTCACCAAATCCTGAGGTGTCGGATTTTCACTCTCTCGCAAGTTCATCCGCTCTTTGATCGTTCTTGCCATGCGCGAAAGCCCAACGCTCATTTGCTGGGAAAGCTGCTCACCAACCGTACGAACGCGGCGATTGCCCAAGTGATCGATATCATCAGCAGACATCTTTCCCTTGCGCAGATCAAGCAAATAGGCAATAATGCCGATAATATCAGTTCTGGTCAAACACAGAGTTTCAGGATCAATATCCTGATTAAGCTTTCGATTCAACCGATGCCGGCCAACGTCTCCCAGGTCATATCGTTTCGGATTAAAAAAGAGACGCTCCACAAGCAACCGAGCCGTATCTACATCAGGGGGATCACCGGAGCGTAATTGTCGGTAAATTAATTCCAGCGCTTCTGCCCTGGAATGGGTGGGATCTTTAAGAAGTGTGTTGCTAATAACATCGTGACCAAAAATTTTATCCGATTTTAAAACCTCGATTTTTTTCAGTCCCAACGCAGCAATAGCCTCAACCTTTTCAGGTTCAATTTCGCTATACCTGTCAACAATGACTTCACCGGTTTCAACGTCAATAATATCATCAATCACCTTTGAACCAATGAGATCATCCCACACCTTGTCGTTAATCTTCACTTCCTCGACAAGATTAAACGCTTCCAGAATCTCACGATCCGTGGAATAGCCAATAGCTCTCAAAAGCGTTGTAGCCAGGAATTTTTTACGTCGATCGATGAACACGTTCATCAAATCATAAATATCCGTTGTAAACTCTACCCAGGAACCCCTGAGCGGAATTATTCTGGCTGAATAAAGTTTTGTGCCATTGGGATGAATAATTTCATCAAAAAAAACGCCGGGCGACCTATGCAGTTGACTCACGATGATCCGCTCAGCACCATTGATAATGAACGTACCGCGATGCGTCATTGTAGGGAGATTTCCCAAATAAACAACTTGCTCAATAGAGTTTGCCAGAGGATCATTAGGATCATATTCGTCCTTTATCGAGAGGCGGAGCTTCGCCTTCAATGCAACAGAATATGTTGTCCCTCGTTCCTGGCATTCTGCAAGTGAATACTTGGGTTTGTCAATATAATATTCGATAAAATCGAGCTCAAAATTCTCGCGGCTATCAACAATCGGAAAAATACCATTGAAAACAGCTTGCAACCCTTGATCTTCCCTTTGATCAGGGGAAACAGTCGCCTGGATAAATTCCTCAAATGACTGTAACTGTATATCCAACAAATCCGGTAGTTCAGCCGCTGCTGTAATTTTTGAGAACGATTTTCGGGGTCTTCTCAAACCAACTGCCAAAGGATTCACTTCCTTTCAAATTTTCGAACAATACTTTAAAAAAACCGAGCACTATAAAAGCCCGGCTTTATTTATTAGAAGAAATATCTTAGCTTACTTGATCTCTACTTCAGCCCCAACTTCTTCCAATTTGCTTTTAATATCGTTGGCTTCGTCTTTGCTTATAGCTTCTTTGACAGCACTGGGGGCACTATCAACGAGTTCCTTGGCTTCTTTCAAGCCCAGACTTGTGACGGCGCGAACGACCTTGATCGACTGAATTTTATTGGAACCGGCAGCTTTGAGAATCACATCAAACTCCGTTTTCTCTTCTTCGGCCTCGGCTGCGGGTGCAGCACCACCGGGTAGCGCACCAACAACAACAGGAGCAGCGGCGGTTACACCAAAACGGTCCTCAAGAGCTTTTACTAATTTAGATAATTGAAGAACAGTCATCTGTTCGATCGTGCCCAAAAGATCTTCAACTTTGGGGTCAAGAGCTTCAGTGGATTTTTCTTGCTCAACTGCAACAGCTTCATTCTCGGGCATTTCTACCTCCCGTTAAAGTGACAAATAATTATATTCTTATGATTCTTTTTTTTCTTTTATAGCATCCAGTGCATAGACAAGGTTTCTAAACAACCCTTGCAGCCCACCGACGAGGCCTGAAATTGGAGAGGCAATACCGCTTACAACCTGCCCCAACAAAACATCCCGCGATGGAATACTGCGAATTTCCTGAGTTGCCTGTTCATCCAACAACTCACCTTCAACAATAGCGGCTTTAATAGATGGCTTATTATGCAGTTTTTGAAAACTATCAATAATACGGATAGGCGCTATTGGATCATCAAACGACATTGCCAACCCGGTCGGTCCGTTGAGGAACTTGACCATATTATCAAAACCGGATTTTTCAGCAGACAGCTTGGCCAAAGTATTTTTCACAACAACATAGTGAACATCCGCTTTGCGGAATTCCCGGCGAAGAGCTGTCATCTCTTCCACAGAAAGACCGGTAAAATCAGTCATAAAAATACTTTTTGCTTGACTCAAGCTCTCGCTAACATCTTGTACTTTTTGAATTTTATCTGGCCGTGGCATGAAAAATATTCCTTAATGATGTATATTAACTTTGTTTGTCAAGCTTCTTCGTTAACAGTGCTTTTATCTATACGTACACCGGGACCCATTGTGCTTGAAAGTGAAATACTTTTCAAATACACACCCTTGGCAGTCGACGGCCTTAGACGATTAATTGCATCCATAAACACGCGCACATTATCTACCAATTGCTTGGGCTTGAAAGATTTTTTACCTATCGCAGCGTGCACAATTCCGTATTTATCAACGCGAAAATCTATTTTTCCAGCTTTAATGTCTTTGACGGCTTGACCAACGTCAAAAGTTACTGTACCGACTTTTGGGTTTGGCATTAATCCGCGAGGGCCAAGAATACGCCCCAGCTTTCCAACCTGAGACATGATATCGGGTGTTGCAATGACGGCATCAAAATCAAGCCAGCCGCCCTGAATCTTTGCAACCAAATCATCACCGCCGACATAGTCCGCCCCAGCCTCCTGTGCTTCTTTTTCTTTTTCACCCTTGGTCAATACAAGTACGCGGATAGTTTTTCCTGTTCCGTGCGGCAACGAAACAGTACCCCGAACCATTTGATCGGCTTTTCTGGGATCAACGCCCAGCCGCACACTCAACTCGATGGATTCATCAAATTTCGCGGTGGCCGCTTCCAGTACTTTCGCTATAGCCGCTTCCATGCTATGTGCAGTCGATCGGTCAACTTTTTCGGCTGCGCCATTATATCTTTTGCTATGTTTCATTCTTACTCCAAAACTTCTAATATGAGATAATCCGAAAAAGTTTATCCTTCTACAACAATCCCCATACTTCTGGCAGTACCTTCAATCATCCGCATCGCCATTTCTATATCGTTGGCATTCAGATCAACCATCTTTGATTCGGCGATTTCTTTTACTTGCTCCCTGGAGACCTTGCCCACCTTATTCCTGTTCGGCTCACCCGATCCCTTTTCTAACCCGGCAGCCAATTTCAGCAAGACCGGCGCAGGCGGCGTTTTGGTGATAAAAGTAAATGAATGATCGGCATAAACCGTAATAATAACAGGTATAATAAGACCCTGCTTATCTTGCGTTTTTGCGTTAAACGCCTTGCAAAACTCCATTATGTTTACGCCATGCTGCCCCAGAGCAGGACCAACCGGAGGCGAAGGATTTGCATTTCCCGCCGGAATCTGCAACTTGATGGAGCCAATTACCTTCTTTGCCATTTGTTTTTCACCTTAAGCTTCTAGTTCTATCTGCAAAAAATCCAATTCGACAGGTGTAGATCTCCCAAAGATACTCACCATGACTTTAACTTTATCTTTTTCCTCGTTCACTTCCTCAATAAAGCCCGTAAAATCAGTGAACGGCCCGTCAACGACCTTGATCGCATCACCGACATGAAAGGGGACGCGGGAGCGGTCTTTTTCCCCACCTTCCGTCTTTCCCATAATCCTCTCAGCTTCATCTGTCTTGAGAGGGATAGGCTCATTCTTTCTTCCAACAAAGTTCGTTACACCTGGTGTGTTCAAGATCAAGTGCCGCGTTTCTTTATCGAAAACCATTCTCACAAGCATATAACCGGGGAACATAATTTTTGTACGCACTCGTCTTTTACCCTCTTTCATTTCTGTGATTTCTTCAGTGGGTACCAGAATTTTATCGAGTTTCTGCTCCAAACCGGCATGACCAATCTCATTTTCGAGATAGGCTTTTACTTTGTTCTCATGTCCGGAAAGAACATGAATTGCGTACCACTTTAATTCGTTATCTTCCAAGTTTAACCTTTTAGCAAAACGGCCTAATAAAGAAAATTAATGAACCTAGAAAGAACTTGATCAACTAGAAAAATAAATATTGCAAAAAGAAAGGAGACAAAAATCACGATTGTTGTCTGCCCCTTTAACTCGTAACGAGTTGGCCAACTCACTTTTGACATTTCCAGCTTGACGTCTCTGAAAAATTTCATCATTTTTTGGAACATATCTGGCCGCTCTTCAGATTCTTAATTAATTTCACCTGCACTGATTAGCTCAGTTCGTCGATATCCTGATATAAAAAAAGCAGGCCTGGAGGGAGTCGAACCCCCAACCGCCGGATTTGGAGTCCGGTGCACTAGCCAATTGTGCTACAGGCCTAAACAAGCTTCGTCATCTTGTTTCTTTATGAACCGTTCTTTTGTTACACCAGCGGCAGTATTTTTTGTATTCTACACGGCCGCTTTGGCTTCTTTTGTTCTTATCGGTAGTGTAATTTCTTCGTTTACACTCCGTACATTCCAATATCACTAAATCTCGCATTTATCAATCCAAATCAAAAAATAAGATTTCAATTATTCGATAATTTCAGTAACTACACCGGCGCCAACCGTGCGCCCGCCTTCACGAATTGCAAATCGCAAACCTTCTTCCATGGCGATATCTGTAATCAATTCACATTCCATCGTTATGTTATCACCAGGCATAACCATCTCAACACCGTCAGGAAGCTTGATCGAACCTGTTACATCCGTTGT
>JAADGR010000340.1 GCA_013152225.1 Calditrichota bacterium | reverse complement strand
CCATCCTACAATCTACATCTTGTAACGTCACATAATTAACGGCAAATAAAATTTTACAAACAATAAGAAAATGACCAGTGAAACAAAGCTCAAAAGAAGAGCGGGCTTTAAAATGTTTTTCACTGAAAAATATCCGGAAGAAAAAGCAATAGCATTCGGAGGTGTGCCAATAGGCAGACAAAACGCCAACCCGGCCGGGATGGTAATGGCAAGCACCAATATCTCCGGCGCAATATTCATTGTTGAAACGAAACCAAAGGAGAAAGGAATGAGAACGACAACTGCTGCCGCATTGCTGATGAGTTCGGTGATCACTTTTGTCAACACCGCGAGGAGCAGGATCAAAAGGAACGGAGAAATTGTTGCGGAATTGATAAGCTGCCGAGCAAGCCAGTCGATAGCGTGGGTTTGCGAAAGTGCCTTTCCCAGAGCAATGGCGCCGCCGTACATAACGATTACGCCCCAGTTTACATAATCGGAAACCTCCAGCCATTCGGCAATATCGAGGACAAAAACCATCACCGCTGCGGCAAGCGAGATAACCGCAAGTCCGATTTCATTGCCGCCAAAAATCCAAAACAGCACCGTAATTAAAACAAGCAAACCAATCTTTAATTCATTTTTTGATATTTTGCCAATGCGAACAAGTTCCTGTTGCAATAAAATTCTTGCGCGACCGACGTCATTGATTTCCGGCTTAAAAAATGATGTGATGATAAAAAAGGCCACAAAAGTTAACACAATAGAAATGGGTGCCGCCGAAAGCGCCCATGATGTAAAAGATATTTCCTTTTGAAATGTCGTTTTCAAAAATTCCACCGCCAGCGGGGCACGCGCTCCACCCAAGAACGTAGCCGTTCCTCCGATGACCGAACCCCAGGCCAGGGAAACGAACATTCCCGTTGCAAAAGGACTCGCGCCTTTTTTTAATTCCAGGCTTTGGGCGACTTCTAAAATCACAGGAAACATCATTGCAGCAACGGCGTGCGAAGGCATAAAAAAGGAAAGGAAAGAACTGGTGAACAAAATGCCAAAAAGTACGGCACGTGGACTCTTGTCGAATTTGGAAAGGAAGAACAATGAGAGTCGCTTTGAGAGTCCGGTGTGTATCATGGCACCGGCGAGGATAAAAACGCCCAGGAGAAAAAAAACAGCACTGTTGCCGAAAAATGCAAACACCGTCTCGCTATCCAGGATTTTCATAGCGGACAGCAAAACCATAGCAATAAGACTCGTGGCAGCCAGGGGAATTGGCGCAAGTACCCATAAGGTGACACAAATGATAGCAATGCCCAGAGCATCCATGCCCGCCGGACTAAGGTCTGCGGGTGGTGACAAAAGGATCGTCAAAATGCCCACAGTCAGACCGACAAACAAAAGACTCGTCTTGATTAATTTGGTTTTATTTTGTGGAAGGCGATTTTTAAGCATTCATTAAGAGTCTGGTCATTTTATGAGTAATTCGCAAGTCCAAAAATGTCGTTGCGAGCGAAGCAATTTGCTATGATGAAAACGGCCGGCACTGTTGCAAAAATTCTGTGGTCAATCCATTTTGTACATCTGAATTTCCTTCGTAGTCATTTCGTCACTGTGCGCATCGACAAATCCTTCGCCATAATAAATCAGCACATCATTTTTGATGGCACCCACTGAGATGAGATTAAGTCCATCTACCCCATTTACGACACCTTCTGCATAACCGTTTTTCACGACCAGCCTTTGATCCGTGATGATCGGAAAAAATAAAGTCCAAAGCTGTCTGAAATTCTGCCAGGCGGGAGTGCGATTGAGTTCAAGAAATTTCCACTTTTCATTTTCATAGTCACCAAAAAAATGTACCTCGCTCCCTTCCAGAGAATCCGGTTTTTCACTTCTTGAAACATCCATAACTGCGATTCTTATTTCATCAAAATCCGCATACTCGGTTTTGGTTTTAATGGAAATTTCGTCCATTTGGCCGATGAAAGAATCTCTGGTTCTGATCGTATCGGCAACAGATTTACCGAGAATCACCGGCGCATAGGACATTGCTATCGGGCCTGTAAAGCTTTTGCTCGCTTCCTCTGTGCCATTGACTTGCAAAACAAGCTGCTCCTCATTGAACGCGGCAGACACACTGTACCAGGTCTTCGGCTCAATACGCGTACGCCCCAACAAACGAATATCAACGCCTGCATTGAACACACGCAGACGCAGTCGTCCATCGAGCAAAGCCAGTGAATAGCCGCCGTTGTAATCGTGCTTGTCAACCAGCACCATTTCACCAAAAGCTGTATCATCAAGAAAAATATCCAGCGAGATATGAAAACCAAGAGTACCGGCAAGTTCCGGTTTGGAATCGACAATGGCATAAGACGCTCCGGAAAATGAAAGCGCCTGATCATTTGCCGCTGGATTTCGTTCAACATGTTTGACATTATAAAGGCGGGCATGGTTGCCATATCCTGAAGCATCCACAGCCAGAGAATCATTTTCACCATCACAGTGAAGGAACAAAACCTGCGCTTCAATTATCCGGGCGCTTTTTGCCAGGCGGAGCGGAGGTACCGTACCGGAATTCACCCCCCGCGGATTCGTCCGAGAATTCAGACTTTCGTTGTGAAATTTCAGATCTATATTGATCATTGAGGCGGAAGGCGGATTTTCCAGCAATTTGCCGCAGTTTAACAAAATCGCTGAAAACGATATAATCACAAGTGGTAAAAGTATTTTTTGCAGATAATTCATCATTAAATTTTTCTAAAGATAAATTTTTAGTCCCGTCAATAATTTTATTCCAAGAAGATTAACATTCTTCAGGCTGGTATTATAAACTCCCATGTAATATCTGAAACCGACATCCAGTTGAATCCTGTGAGAAAGCTTCAGCCCATAGCTGATGCCGATGCCGCCGACATTTGCACCACCAAAACCATACGCATTGTTGGAATAGAACTTGCCTTCAACAACGCCGCCAAGACTCGTCCGTCGATTTAATGCAAGAATAACCATACCGATAAGTTCAAACTCGTTGCCATTGCTATTTAACCGCTCGGGCGTAAGATTATCCGTGCCGATTTTGTTTTTGCCTCTGTATCTGTTGAGCATACTTGCAATAAAAGTCCATACATCCCCGGGAAAATACGCCATAGCCTGAACAGTAAATTTGTTGCCGGCTTTGTAAACTTTAGTATCGTTGCTGATATCTTCTGTGTAAATCGTGTAGCTCATATCGAGCATTACTTTATCTTGCCGATTTAGCGGACGATCCACGCCGAGAGAAAAAGAAACTTCATCTCCGGGATTATACTTTAAATCGAAATCGGCAAAAGGTTTGAACTTGCCGCGCATCAGATATCCCGCACCCAGACCCAAAACAAAACCGCCCAAAGGTCTGGCCATAATAAAACCGGCACTCGCATCCAGTCCCTGCCCGAGCAGCGGCGTCTGAAAATTTAAGGCATGGATAGAAAGTACATTTGCTACTGTCAATTCTTCAGTAGAAAGCAAATTTTTCCCGCTGGGTAAATTCACCCCAAAGGTGAACATGAAAGCATCCTCCCCAAGAACGTACGAGCCACGCAGACGTGTATCGGACAAACCATTCAATTGGGAGCTTTGTGCGGCCTTAATTCCGCTGAAAGACGGGGAATTTGAGATATCCAACCGGAGACGGTCGGAAACGGGATATATGAATGTAATAGGAATTGCGACCTGGTAAGCCTGATCATTGCCGGCACGCCAATATTGTATGCCGGAGTTCAGATTACTTGTGATCTTTTGTGCCAGACGAAAACTACCGGTTTGACTCAAAAGTCTTTCATTTTTCAAGGAGAAAAATAAAAGAAAAATGATAATCAAAATGTCATATTTTCGATTCATCACAAATTTATGCTTGGTTAAAATCATTTTTGCAGTTTTGCCGCGTTAGCGCCGACAGAAAAATCAGGGAGATGTTGGCACTGGAATTCTTACTTTGATAGGGGCTGAAGTCCCAAAAGTGGAAGAATTTTCGTCCGTCGTTGGTTCCCGGGATTCGATGCTCGGAACAAATCCGGGATTAACGTGCGTTGCAGTGCGAAAGAGCCGCCCCCCCGAATCGGGTAACCTCATCGATGCTGAAAATGGATGATAGCGGGCTTTGCCGGGGAAAACATTTTGATTTCTCTTTTCGGCCATGCGTCGGCGATCAGCTTTTTTGAAATCCTTTCCTTTGCCTTTTTTGACAATTTGCGCAATCGTAGCTTTTGGCGGCGCTGATTTAAACTTTGCAGACGCTATCGCCTTGACCAAACCGATGTGCGCATCTATAAAATTCGGATCAAGTTTGATCGCAGTGTTATACTCGGTTTTTGCTTTTTGCCACTGTCGCTGGTCTTCATAATTCAAACCACGACAATAGGCCATGAATGCCATCATGTTCGTTGTCGGCATTCTCTCAATGGCCTTCTGCTCCTGTTTTGTCAGCTTTATTCCATACAGATCAATGATGCTAAAAGCAATATTTTTTTCTATTTTTAAAATATCCTCAAGCGATCCCGTCAGCTTTCTCATTTCCCGGTGTTTACCGGTTTTGGCATCTGAAATATTTGCATCGACGCGAAGGTATCGATCACCAAGATCGACCAATGTGCCGGTAACGACATGTGAAGCTCCCAAAAGTTTTGCCATTCGCGGAACATTTTGCTGCCCGGTTAGACCAGTTTGAGCCAGGCCCAATTCTTCCATCAAATGTTGTAAACGCGCCCGTTCTACAACATGAAAACTATCCACCTGCGAAAGATCGGTGATGAGCATGTCCGTTAGTCCCTTGCTCAATATGTTCAACTCGCCGTTGCCGCTCATATTTGCAAAGTAGGTCACGGCAATGGAATTATCAGGAATTGAAATCACATTCAGTGATTTTTCCTGCACCAGCGTCAATTGCGTATCTGTTTCAATTTTGCGGTTTAGTAAAACATAAAGCCGCCCCTCTATTTCATCGCGTAAAGGATTAAGCGGGCTGACATCCACATACCTGCTGTACATGCGGATCGCCCGGCTGAACTGACCGGTTTCTTCATAGATGAGGCCCAGGTAATAAAAAATGAGGGGATCGTTAGGTAAACGCGTCTGGGCAAGACGCAAAAAGCGTGTCGCGAGTGTTAGTTTTTTCTTGTAATAAATCGCGATGCCAAAATCACGGATGGCTTGAACATCGTAAATATTTTCGACAATGGCATATTTTAAATTCTTGATCGCGTCTCTGTAATGTTGTTCTTCGAGATCTGCATGGCCCTTCTCGTAATATGTTGTTGCACAACCCGAAAAAAGTAACAGATACAAAATAAAAAATGGTTTTATCCCGAGATTAAAAATATTAAGCTTGTCCATAGATGCACCTCAAAACGATGTCCGATAAAAAATCAAATCGCTGCAGTTATAAATGCCAATCTAACCTGCATGTACCTAAAATTACTCGTTTTGCGGAAATATAATTATCGGGACAATGCCTGCAGGCGCTGCTTTGCTTTATTAAAGTTTTTATTTTTTTTTAATGCTTTGGAGTACATTTTTTTTGCATTGGCAACATCCCCGGCGTCTTCATATTCCAATCCTTTTGCATAGTACAATGCCGCATCAAAGGATTTGTTTTCAACCTGAGAAAGTCGCAAGACATCCGCCTTTGAAACGCGAACATTAAGATTTTTTATAATTTTTACAACCAGTTTTGAAACCAGTTTATATAAATCTTTTGCTTTTCCGGTAGCTTCTTCGGCCTTGATGGTCAGCCCTGTTTCCACTTCAACGATTCTAACGTCAATTCGCATTTTGCCGTCATACATATTCATATATGACCCGAAAACAAGGTTTTGCGCGCCCAAAAGTTTTCCCACCTGTTGTGCTGTTTGCGAATCAAGCATCCCGGATTGTCCAAGCTTCATTTCTTCAATCAATTGTTCCAGGCGGCTTCTTTCAACCACTTTGAATCGATCGATTTTCGAAAACTCGGTGATAAACATGTCCGCCAGCCCTTTTCGCAGCGGCTCCATTTCATCCCTTTTCGCCAGGCTGTTATTTTCAAAATAAAGAACGGCAATCGTCTTTTGGGGAAGCGCGAACAAGTTGCTTTCAGGAATAAAAATAAAAAAAATGAGCAGCAGAGGAAGCATCTTTGAACTTTTGTTCATTTTGGTCCTTTTGTTCTAAAAACATCTTTTGCAGATACCCCAAGTCCCTGCCGGAGTATCCACGGGCTTGGTTCTTTCCCGCTGTTAGCTTGCAAGTTGTTTTAAAAGTGCAATTTGCTCGTCGTCGGCAATGGCAAGCAGTTTATCATTTGCTTTTAGAATAGTACTGCCTAGGGGATTAATTTGCGTAGCCAGATTAGGTTCTTCAATAGCCAGTATGAGCGCACCTTTTGTATCGCGTTTGATGTGCGATTCATCCAGCCGTTTGCCAACCAGCTTACTGGAAGGACGCAATTCGACTTTTTCCAGCCGTAAGCCCAGGGTGGCTCCGGGAGAAAAAGCGTCGATGAAATCAATGATGTCCGGTTGAACCATGAGGGCAGCCATTCTTCGCGCACCGATTTCAAATGGCGAAACAACCCGGTCAGCCCCGGCGCGGATCATTTTTTTCAAAGAAGCTTCATCGGTTCCACGCGCAATAATCCTTAAATTGGCATTTAGCGCTCTCGCCGTAAGAACAAGATACACATTTGCCGAGTCATCGGAAATCGCGCTGATTAACCCACGGGCATGCTTAATGCCTGCACGTTCCAGAATTTCATCATCTGTCGCTTCGCCCACCGCAGCAAGATAATCTTTTTCCAGCGCCTCGCTGATTCTATTTTCGTCTTTGTCGATGACGATGAACTTTTCCCCCATATTGTGCAGCCGGCTACAGACCTCGATGCCGATTTTTCCGCTCCCGCATACAATAATATGATCTTTCAGGTTTGTTATCTCTTTTTCCATTTTTCTCCCTCGCAGCAAATCGAGCATTTGCCCTTCAACAAAAAAAGCCGCAATATTACCGACCGCATAACCGCCAACGCCGATTCCCAAAAAAATCAAAACCATTGTAAAAATACGTCCCGTTACGGTCAGATTACCCACCTCACGAAAGCCAACAGTTGCGATGGTGATCACCGTCATGTACACAGCATCCAGAAAATTCCACTTTTGCAGCACCATATAGCCGGCAGTGCCCAGAAGCAGAACGCCCAAAATGAGCGACCCTGCAAGGGCCAGTTTTCGATAATGGGGATTTGGTGCTCTGTAGTAATAAGGAAATCTCATAAAAATAAAATGTTGGAATTATTCATACTCATTCCAGCTCTTGATGTGCAAATCCTTAATGGTTTTTCGGGAAACCGCCTCGACGAAGCGGCGCGCAAGTTGGACATTCGTAAAAAGCGGTATGGCAAAATCAACAGCTTTGCGGCGGATGATGTAATCATTCGTCAATTCTTCTTCCTGGAAATTTTTGGGAATATTTATCACCAGATCGATTTTGCCGCTGGTGAGATAATCGAGAACGTTCGGTTGTTTTTTGGAAAGGGGCCAGTGCAGCTTTTTCACATTAATGCCGTTCTCTTCCATAAACCGCGCCGTACCACCGGTGGCGAAAAAATTCATTCCCATGTCCTGCATTGTACGCGTGGCGGGAAGGAATTCCGCTTTGGTCTCGATCGGTCCGGTGGAGAGAAGAATATTCTTCACCGGAATTTTATATCCCACGGATAACAGAGATTTCAGAAATGCTTCCTCAAAATCATCACCGATGCATGCCACTTCTCCGGTGGAGGCCATTTCCACACCGAGTGTCGGATCGGCACCGTCCAGACGTGTGAAGGAAAATTGCGGCGCTTTGATACCGACGTATTCCAAATCGAATGCAGAGCGATCGGTTTTTGGAACATGATGCCCCATGATCACGCGCGTGGCGTAATCAATAAAATTCATTTTGAAAATTTTGGAAACGAACGGAAAGCTTCGTGACGCCCGCAAGTTACATTCGATCACTTTGACGTCATTTTCTTTGGCGACAAATTGTATATTAAACGGACCGTTGATTTTGAGAGCCTGAGCGATTTCCCGGGCAATTTTTTTCACCCGGCGTGTGGTTTCCAGGAAGGTTCTTTGCGGCGGCAGCACCATTGTCGCATCGCCGGAATGAACACCTGCATTCTCTACGTGCTCCGTGATGGCGTAAACCCGTAATTCCCCCTCCTGCGCCACGGCGTCAATTTCTATTTCCTTGGCATTTTCAATAAACTTTGTGATAACGACCGGATAGTCGGTGGAAATTTGCGCTGCTTTGTTGAGAAATTTTTCCAGTTCCTGGTCGTTTGAAGCGACGCTCATCGCCGCACCACTCAGAACATAAGAAGGACGAATGAGAACAGGATAACCCACTTTGGCTGCAAATATTTTGGCCTCACCGATCGACGTCGATTCCTTCCATTCCGGCTGATCGATATGGAGTTCATCCAAAAGTTTTGAAAATTTATGCCGGTCCTCTGCATTATCAATACTGTAAGCAGATGTTCCAAGGACTTTAACACCATGCTGCGACAGTTTCAGCGCCAGATTGTTGGGAATTTGACCGCCCATGGAGAGGATAACTCCAACCGGTCTTTCTTTTTCATAAATATCGACAACCGTTTCAAAGCTCAGTTCATCAAAATAGAGCTTGTCGCATTCATCGTAATCCGTGCTCACCGTTTCGGGATTATAATTAACCATAATTGTCTGGTAATTCAGGCTTTTTAATGTTTTTACGGAATTAACACAGCACCAGTCAAATTCGACAGAACTACCGATTCGATAGGCGCCGCTTCCCAAAACCATAACGGAATTTCGTTCGAGAAATGAAGCGTCATCTTCCATGCCGTTGTAGGTGAGGTAAAGATAATTCGTCTGCGCCGGATATTCCGCTGCCAACGTATCAACACGCTTAACGCTGGGCGTGACGCCATAAGCCTTGCGCAATTCGCGAATTTCCTGTTCGCTCTTCTCAAGCACCCGGCCGATTTGCATGTCAGAAAATCCGGCCTGTTTTGCTTCCAGAAGCAAATCCTTGGGACAGCGTTGTTCCCCCGCATTGGCCAGTTGTTTTTCAAGATCAACGACATTTTGAATTTTATAGAGGAACCATTTGTCTATATATGTCAAATCGTGAATTTCATCGATGGAAATACCGGCTTTAATCGCATCAGGAATGGCGTAAACACGAAGGTCTGTGGGTTCGGCAAGTTCCTGCCTCAAATCTCCAAATTCCATATCTTTATTTTGCACGAGACCGATCACACCGACTTCGAGCATGCGCAGGCCTTTTTGCAGGGCTTCTTCAAATTTGCGTCCGATAGCCATAACCTCGCCGACGGATTTCATTCCCGATCCGAGTTTGTTGGAAACGAGGTGAAATTTTTTCAAATCCCAGCGTGGAATTTTAACGACGATATAATCCAAAGCCGGTTCAAAACTTGCTTTGGTAATTTTTGTGATCGAATTCGGAAGATCAATCAGGCTGAAACCAAGGGCGAGTTTGGCGGCCACGGATGCGAGCGGGTAGCCTGTTGCTTTGGAAGCGAGAGCGGAAGATCGTGACAACCGCGCGTTAATTTCAATTACACGATAGTCCTCGGAATTGGGGTCGAGAGCATACTGGATATTGCATTCGCCGATCACGCCCAGGTGCCGCACGGTACGGATGGCGATTTCGCGCAGCTTGTGATATTCGCGATTGGTCAGCGTTTGGCTGGGCGCGACAACAATGCTTTCGCCGGTATGAATTCCCATGGGATCAAAATTTTCCATATTACAAACGGAAAGGCAGTTGTCATATTGGTCGCGCACAATTTCATATTCAACCTCTTTCCAACCCAGGAGGTATTCTTCAATTAAAATCTGTTTTGTGTACGAAAAAGCTTTCTGCGCCAGAGAACGCACGTGTTCTTCGTCGCGACAAATTCCCGAACCAAGACCACCGAGCGCATAAGCAATTCGGATCATTACCGGATAGCAGATTTCAGCAGCAACTTTAACGGCCTCGTCCACAGAAGTAACAGCTTTGCTTCGAGGGACTTTAACATTGATTTGTTTAAGCTTGGCGATAAAGAGTTCCCGGTCTTCGGTGTTAATGATGGTTTCCACGGACGTCCCCAGGACATTGACGCCATACCTGCGTAACACGCCGCTGCGTTCCAATTCAACACCGCAGTTAAGAGCGGTTTGCCCGCCGAAACCCAAAAGAATCCCGTCCGGCTTTTCTTTTTTGATGACCTGCTCGACAAAATATGGCGTGACGGGCAAAAAGTAAACCTGGCTGGCAAGATGGTCGGAAGTCTGGATTGTGGCAATATTCGGATTCACCAGAATTGTTTCGACGCCTTCTTCTTTCAGGGCTTTGATAGCCTGGCTGCCGGAATAGTCAAATTCACCGGCCTCACCGATTTTTAATGCAGAACTGCCGAGTATGATCACTTTATTCGGTTTATTCATCATCAGAGCATCCTTTTAAAATCATCGAATAGAATTTCCGTATCCACCGGCCCCGGGGCGGCTTCGGGATGGAACTGCACGCTCATGAAAGGTTTGGAGACATGACGAATACCTTCATTGGTGCCGTCGTTGGCGTTGACGAACCAGGGCTCCCACCCTTCCTGCAAAGTCCGTCCGTCAACAGCATAGCCGTGGTTTTGGGAAGTGATGTAGCAGCGCTTTGTGCCCACTTCAATGCACGGCTGGTTCTGGCTGCGGTGCCCGAATTTTAGTTTGTACGTATCCGCACCGGCAGCAAGTGAAAGAATCTGGTTTCCCATACAAATTCCGAAAACAGGAGCTTTTTGCTCCATCGTCTTGCGCACAATCTCTATGGTCTCGGTACACATTTTTGGATCACCAGGTCCATTGGAAATCATCACGCCGTCATACTCTTCTTCTGTAAAATCGTAATTCCACGGCACACGTTTTACCTGTATGCCGCGCCTGTTCAGGCTGCGAATGATATTATCTTTCGCACCGCAATCGAGCAATATGACTTTTTTATCACCCTGACCATACTCGACGGGTTCATTTACGCTCACCTTTTCAACAAGATTTATTTTATTGGGATCGTAAAAATTAATCTCATCGGTGAAAAAAACCACGCGCCCCAGCATCGTCCCTTCATCGCGCAGCCGCTTCGTCAGCATGCGCGTATCGATGCCGTACAATCCAGGTACATTGTGTTCAATCAACCATTCGGACAGGCTTTTCTTTGCGCTCCAGTGACTGTAATGCTGCGAGTATTCCGAAACGATCAAGGCAGAAATCTGTATGCGGCTCGATTCGAACCACTCGCTCAAACCATCGACAAGTTTTGCTTCAGGTACGCCGTAATTCCCGATAAGCGGAAAAGTGAGCACAAGAATCTGACCAAAATAAGAAGGATCGGTCAGACTCTCCGGATAGCCGACCATACTGGTATTAAAGACAACTTCACCGGCAACTGATTTTTGCGCGCCAAAGGAATAGCCGTGAAATACAGAGCCGTCTTCAAGTTCTAACCGTGCTTTAATTTTTTTTTGTTCCATATTCAGCATTTCGCTTTTTTGAGTACGAGATTTTCTTGTGGAATGCAGGTGTTAAAAACCCCAAAGCACTGTA